>CAKZWP010000135.1:0-5501 GCA_937921845.1 uncultured Sulfurovum sp. | reverse complement strand
ATGTTAAGCATACCTTATATAATATTGGGTATCTTATGGATAATATGGGCATTTAAAAGTACCTCTAAGGATTCAAAGTATGACAAAGCCTCTCATCGCTAACTTTGCACTCGGTATTGACATAGGTTCAACTACCGTTAAGTATGTACTTTGTGATAAGCACTTTAACATTATCCAAAAAGCCTATACTCCCCACGATACAAAACAAGCCCCAACACTTTTAAGACTCCTTCAAGAACTCTCCCTTACACACCCCGATGCTTATAACAAAATAGACAAAGTCTATATCACAGGTTCTGGAGCCACACGTATAGCCCCAACCATCAACGCGCGTTTTGTACAAGAGGTGAATGCGGTAGTACTTGCCGTTGAGCATCTGCATCCCGATGTAAGAGCTGTGGTAGAATTGGGTGGGCAGGATGCAAAGATCATGCATTTTAAAGTCAGTGAAGATGGCAAAAAATCTGTACTGACCTCCATGAATGACAAATGTGCTTCAGGTACGGGTGCAACCATCGAAAAGTGTACGATGAAGGTAGGTATGGAGAGTAGTGATATACAAAAACTCTCTTTTGAAACAGACAAACTTCACCACGTAGCCGCAAAATGTGGGGTCTTTGCTGAGACCGACATCGTGAATCTCGTCAAAACCTCTGTACCTTCTCATGAGATCATGAACTCACTTGCCGATGCCATCGTCATGCAAAACCTCACTGTGCTGACACGGGGAAATACCCTTATGCCTAAGGTCTTACTTCTTGGAGGCCCCAACACTTACCTTCCCTTCTTGCAAGAGTGCTGGCGAATGCGTATCTGCGAACTTTGGGATCAAAGGGGTGTAACGTATGACAAAGAGAAAATCAATGAACTCATCATCGTACCTGACAATGCCCAGTATTATGCTGCTTTGGGTGCTGTCATTTTTGGTGAAGGTGAAGCAAACCATGACAAACCTTTTACAGGACTCATACAGCTTAAAACCCTGGTTGACACAGGTGGTATAACGCAAAGTGAAAATAACGATGCCCCTTTGGTCTCCAGCCCTGAAGAGTTACAAGCCTTTAAAGATGCCTACACCATCAAAGATTTCATGCCTCCAGTACTCAAAGAAAAAACCACTTGTTTCTTAGGTATTGACGGAGGTTCCACAAGTTCTAAGGCTGTCTTGTGTGATGAAAATGGAAAACTTCTTTTAAAAGTCTATCAGCTCTCCAAAGGGAACCCCATAGAAGATACCCTGGAGTTACTACAGAAAATACAGGCACAAGATACCAATCATTTCTATGATATTCAAGGTTTAGGTGTGACAGGTTATGCGGCAGATGTACTGGGTGGTGCACTGAATGCAGACGCAAATATCATCGAAACTATCGCACATATGAAAAGTGCCCAAAAAGCCTTCGGTGAAAGTATCAATGTTATCTGTGATATCGGAGGGCAGGACATCAAAGTGCTTTTTATGGAAAATGGCATGATGAAAAACTTTCGTCTCTCCAACCAGTGTTCTGCGGGTAACGGAACCCTGCTTCAAAGCATGGCTAAACAGTTTACTGTACCTGTGGAAGAGTTTGCAGAGGTGGCTTTTGCCGCCAAACAAGCCCCACTGTTTAATTATGGTTGTGCTGTGTTCCTAGACACAGACAGAGTCAACTTCCAAAAAGAGGGCTACAGTAAAGAAGAGCTCTTTGCCGGTATCGCTAAAGTCTTGCCTAAAAATGTCTGGCAGTATGTGGTACAAGCCCCTAATCTAGCTGCTTTTGGAGATCACTTTGTATTGCAAGGCGGTACCCAATACAATCAGGCAGCACTCAAAGCTCAAGTAGATTACATTAAAGACAAAGTGCCTCATGCCAGAGTAGATGTGCACCCTCACCCAGGTGAAGCAGGTGCCTATGGTGCAGCGTTAGAAGCTAAAGATACAGTAAAGCAAAGAGGGTACGCGACCTTTGTCGGTATGCAAGAAGCACTGCAAATGACCTATACATCTAAAACCGATGAGAGCACACGTTGTCACTTTTGCAGTATCAACTGTTCTCGTACCTTTATAGACACACAAACACCCTCCTCTGATAGCGTACGTTACATTGCGGGCTTCTCCTGCGAAGAAGGTACAGTGGAGTCACATGAAGCACTCAAAATACTCAAAGAGGGCAGAAAAGATTTACAGAAAAACACACCAAACCTTGTAAAAAAAGAGTCTATGTCACTCTTTGCTCCCATCTATGAGTTGGAAACGAAACCTACAGCCTCTACACAGATCAAAGAACAACAAGTTAAAGTCACATTGGGTGGCTGGGGACCCACACTGCGGAAAGAAATAAGCAGAGACTTTGCTCTGAGCAGTCAAGAGAGTAAAAACTACAGAAAAAACCTCCACATCGCCATACCAAAAGTGCTGAACATTTACTCCCTGGCTCCTTTTTTACGTACCTACCTCGAAGCACTTGACCTTAGCCCTATGAACATACAGTTTTCAGGTTTTTCGAATGAGGATATGTTCCTGGAGGGAGCAAAATACGGTTCTGTAGACTCATGCTACCCGGCCAAAGTAGCCCAGTCTCACGTCTACTCTCTCATGTACGATAAAAAGTTTGCAAAAAAACACTTTGATCATATGTGGTTCCCTGCTGTGACCCAACTGCCTGGCTATGTGAAACATACTATGGGTCAAACATCTTGTCCTATCATCTCAGGTACACCAAAAGTAGTCTACTCTGCATTTACCAAAGAGAAAAATCTCTTTGAAGAAAAAGGCATCGACTACGTAGAAGACCCACTCAATTTTGACAATCGTGATTTGTTGAAAAAACAACTTTTTCACACCTGGGGAACAAAACTGCGCATCACAGAAGATGAAAACAACTGGGCAGTAGACCAAGCATGGAAAGCTTTAGATAAAAATGATGTGGATATCATGAAGGAAGGCCGTGCCATCTTGGATGATGCAGTTGCCAATGACGAAATAGTCATTTTACTACTCGGACGTCCTTACCATACAGATCCTGGACTAAACCATGAAGTACTCGATGAGTTTCAATCTTTAGGGTTTAAAACCATCTCTATGCGTGCCATCCCTAAAGATGAAGAGTACCTGATGGGCTATTTTAAAGAAGATGTTGCCTCTGGTTATATTGAGTCACCTTATGACATACGTGATGTTTGGGCAGAGAATTTTTCAACCAACTCTGCACAAAAAGTCTGGGCAGCCAAGTTTGCAGCACGTCATCCTAATCTTGCAGTGCTTGACCTTTCCAGTTTCAAATGTGGACACGATGCACCGACCTATGCAATCATCGATAAGATTCTAGGTGCAAGTCGGACACCACACCTAACCCTGCATGATATAGATGCTAACAAACCAGGTGGTTCCATCAAGATACGCGTCAAAACTTTTGCCTATACCTTAGAGCAATATCAAAAAAGACTTACAAATAAACAAATAGACGAAGAAAAAATAAGTTACGATCAAGAAGAAAAGGAGATAACCGTATGAATGCAGCATGTAGTAACATCAAACCTCCAGAAAGTAATGGTGACTTAGGTTTCATAAACACAGATGAAACACAATGGAGAGATGTTCCCAAAGAACCCATCCAGTATGCATCCAAAGAAGAGACTATTATGCTTTCGGGTGGATTAACCATCCTTCAAGACCAACTCATCCAGGCTGCCTTACGATCCATGGGTGAAAACTACATTTCCATGCCTAACCCCAATTTTGAATCATTTCAAAAAGGTAAAGCCTATGGGAATAGAGGCCAGTGTAACCCTACGTATTTTACCGTCGGAAACCTTGTCAAGTACCTACAAAACCTTCGTGATGAAAAAGGTCTGAGCAGTGAAGAGATCGTACAAAAATACGTCTACATCACTGCAGGTGGCTGTGGACCTTGCCGTTTTGGCATGTACATTACTGAATACAAAAAAGCATTAAGGGATGCCGGTTTTGATGGCTTTAGGATTACCTCTTTTGAGCATGACAAAGGTATCTTCCAAGGTGATGACATTGATGATGAGATTTTGAACTTTACCCCTAAGTTTTTCATCACACTCATTAAATCTGTGATTATCGGTGACATTATTAACCTGCTTGGCTACAGAATGCGCCCTTATGAAATAGAAGTAGGCAGTGTAGATTTAGCCATAGAGAGGTGTAAAAATCTTGTCTCTGACGCATTTTTAGAAAAAAAGAGTCTTATAAAAACGATGTGGAAATGCCGTAGAGTCTTAGAAAAAGTTGAACTCAATCGTTTACAACCTAAAGCAAAAGTCATGGTAATGGGTGAGTTTTGGGCAGCCATGACAGAAGGCGACGGAAACTACAACCTGCATAGATTTTTAGAGTCTGAGGGTGCAGAATGCATACCACAGCCTATCATGAATCGTTTGATGTTAAGTATTTGGGAAGCAGAACGGGCACTGCATAAAAGAGAAAAACTACAAGTAGAAGGTGCAAAAAAGATAGACTTCTCCTCTGTCAAAACAAGAGTACTCATAAAAGCAGGTAAATCAGCTATTAAAACCCACTTTAACCTTTATGCTAAAGCTATAGGCTTACATAACTATGAGATACCGAATATGGATAAACTCGCAAGTTTGAGTCAAGCGTATTATACACTTGACTGTGAAGGAGGAGAAGGACATTTGGAAGTGGCTCATCTCATAGAAAGTGTCAAAGAGAATATCGCACATCTTGTCATCTCGGTAAAACCTTTTGGGTGTATGCCCTCTTCTGCAGTCTCCGATGGTGTACAGTCACTTGTCACAAGCCGTTTTCCAGAAGCCAATTTTCTTGCCATAGAAACGTCAGGAGAAGGGGCTGCAAACTTTTACTCACGAGTACAGATGGCATTGTTTAAAGCAAAACAATCAGCAAAAGAAGAGTTTGAAAATTTAATGACTCCAGACAATATACCAGACAAGATACACAACTATCTCTATCAGCCTAAAAGTGAAAAAGCGGGTACCGCATCACAATTAGTAGCAAGTTTAGAAGACAGAAGGCTTTAACGCTCCTCTGTCTTATGGATAATTTCAGCCAGATCCTCTTCTACCTCTTCATCAATATCCAACTCTTCAACTTCACCCGCTTCCGGATCTGTAAATACTGATCTATCCAACTCTTTTTCACTCTTAGCCACAACACAGGTCACGACAGCATCGCCAGTAACATTAACAGAAGTACGTACCATATCAAGCAGTCTATCCACACCCAAGATGAGCCCTATACCTTCTACTGGAAGTCCTACCTGTACAAAGACCATAGAAAGCATAATAAGCCCTACACCGGGCACTCCCGCTGTTCCTATAGAAGCCAGTACAGACATGAGTATCACCGTCAAATAGCCGCTTAAACCCAGTTCTACACCGTACACATTTGCTATAAAAACCGTGGCAACCCCCTGCATAATGGCCGTACCATCCATATTGATGGTCGCACCAAAAGGTACGGTGAATGAAGCCACTGAGTTATCCACACCCATACGCTTTGTGACGGTTCT
>CAKZWP010000134.1:0-3539 GCA_937921845.1 uncultured Sulfurovum sp. | reverse complement strand
GCTATAAGCCATATTTATGGTTAAAAGGGTATAATAACGCAAAATTAGGCACACATAAGGATAGGTATGAAGTTCGAAGATATCGAAATAGAAGAAGTAGATTTTGAGGCGATGCTCGAGGAATCGTTCAAAAAGTCAGAGTCAAAAAGTGATTTAGTTGCAGGTACAGTAGTTAAGATAGATGAAAAAGATGAGATCGCTGTAATCGACATCGGTGGTGGTAGAGATGCAACAATTGCACTTGAAGAGTTAAAAGATGAAGAAGGTAATCTTGCATTTGCAGTAGGTGATACTATTGATGTTGTTAATATGGGAAGAGGTCGTATTTCTCATAAAGCTGCGTTAAGCAGAGTAGCATTAAATGAGTTTATCGCTGAATATGATGAAGACCAAGAGTATATCATCGAAGGTGTTGTAACGAAAACAAATAAAGGTGGTTATGTTGTTGACTGTGATGGTTTAGAGTTCTTCATGCCACGTACACTTTCTTACCTCTCTTCAAAAGTTGACCCGATAGGTAAAAAAGTAAAAGCTGTTATCGTAAAAGTGGATAAAGATAAAGGTTCAGTAGTTGTTTCTAGAAAAGAACTTATTGAACGTGATAAAGCTAAAACAGATGAGATCGTTGCTGAGCTTCTTGAGAAAAAAGAGCCAGTAGTGGGTACAATTAAGAAAATTACTTCTTATGGTATGTTTGTAGATGTTGGTGGTATGGACGGTCTTGTTCACTACTCACAAATCTCTCACAAAGGTCCAGTGAATCCATCTAAGTATTTCTCTGAAGGTGATGAAGTAAACGTTATCGCTTTAGACTATGACAAAAAGAAAAGACACCTTTCACTCTCTATTAAAGATGCGAATCCTGATCCTTGGGCTGACATTGATTCTATCATCGGTGTTGGTGATACAGTAACTGCTACAGTTTCTAACATTGAACCTTATGGTGTATTTGTTGATCTTGGTGAAGATCTTGAAGCATTCCTTCACGTATCTGAGATCTCTTGGGACAAAAATGTTAAACACCCGAAAGATTATCTAGAAAATAATTCAGACATCGATGTTGAAGTTATTGAAATCGATAAAGAAGGTAGAAGATTAAGAGTGAGCCTTAAAAATCTTCTTCCAAAACCTATGGATGCATTTACAGCTGAAAACAAAGTTGGCGATGTAGTAACTGGTACAGTAACATCAATCACTGATTTTGGTGCATTTGTAAAAGTTGGTACAGTTGAAGGTCTTCTTCATAATCAAGAAATTTCTTGGGACAAATCAAAAAATGCAAAATCTGAACTTAAAGTTGGTGACGAAGTTGAAGTGAAGATCATCAAAATAGACAGAGATGCAGGTAAGATTTCATTAAGCAAAAAAGCGCTTGAAGCTTCACCGGTAAAAGCATTTGCTGAAACACATAAAAATGGTTCTATCGTAACTGGGACTGTAAAAGATAAAAAAGATTTCGGTGTATTTATTTCACTTGAAGATAACATCGATGCACTTATCAGAACAGAAGATCTTCACCCACTTAAATTTGACGAAATTGAAAAAGGTCAGGAAATCACAGGTGTGATCAGCTTCATCGATGGTAACACTGATAGAATCAGAGTTTCTGTAAAAAGACTTGAGCGTCAAGAAGAGAGAGAAGCAATGGATCAGCTTAATATGGACCAAGATGACAGCATGACTCTTGGTGATGCATTTGGCGATAAATTTAAAAGATAATAATATCTTAACACAATATAGCAACCCCTAAAATGGAGTTGCTGTAATATAACAGAAGGCTCCCATACGAGCAGTCGTATGTTACCCTCCTAAGAAAACCTCCAAATATTAAATATAAAGGACAGAAATGTCAATGAAAACTATAGTCGTTTGTGATCATATTCATCAAGATGGATTGGATATTCTTGTTAATGATAGTGAAATAAATTTTATCAATGCGGCAGATGAGCCTAAAGACAAACTCATTGCAGAGATCATACCATTAGCAGATGTTGCTATTACAAGATCTTCTACAGATGTTGATGACGCATTTTTGGCAAGTGCTAAAAAGGTGACAGCAGTTGTACGAGCAGGTGTAGGTGTAGATAATGTAGATATTCCTGGTTCAAGTAAACAAGGTATTGTTGTGATGAATGTGCCTACGGCAAATACTATTGCAGCAGTTGAACTGACAATGACTCACATGCTATCATGTGTAAGACAATTTCCTTATGCACATAATAACCTCAAACTCGATCGCGTATGGAGAAGACAGGACTGGTATGGTACTGAGCTCAAAGATAAAAAACTTGGTGTGATCGGTTTTGGTAATATTGGTTCACGTGTAGGAAAAAGAGCTAAAGCATTTGAAATGGATGTTATAGCATATGACCCTTATATCGATTCAAGTAAAGCAACAGATATGGATGCTTCGTATACTAAGAATTTTGAAGATATCTTGGCATGTGATATCATTACGATTCATACACCTAAAAACTCTGAAACGATCGGTATGATCGGTAAAGAAGAGATAGCCAAGATGAAAGATGGTGTGATCCTTATTAACTGTGCTAGAGGTGGCCTTTATAATGAAGATGCACTTTTAGAAGGGCTTACTTCTGGTAAGATCGCAATGGCGGGTATCGATGTATTTAACAAAGAGCCAGCGACGGACCATCCTCTTCTTGACCTTGATAATGTGACTGTGACACCTCACCTTGGGGCAAACACAAAAGAGTCACAAAAAAATATTGCGATTCAAGCAGCTGAAAATGCTATTGCTGCTGCAAAAGGTATCTCATACCCTAATGCACTTAATTTACCTATCAAAGAGCATGAACTACCTGATTTTGTAAGACCATACTTGGAACTTATTCAAAAGATAGGTCATATGTCTGCACAGATCACGAAAAGTGCTGTGAAGTCGATTAGAGTAACGGCAGCAGGTCCTGTGGCTGACCATTTAGAATCTATGGGTACCTTTGCAACTGTAGGTGTACTTACAGAGTCTGTGGGAGATCAGGTTAACTATGTAAATGCTGAGTTTGTTGCAGATGAACGTGGTATAGAGATCATCAAAGAGGTAAAACCAAATAACAGTGGATTTACTAATAAAATTGGTGTGAAACTTACAACGGCAGAAGGTACTATCTCTATAGAAGGAACTGTTTTTGATGATAGTGAACAACGTATTATTGAAATAGACGACTATATCTTAGACGTTGAGCCAAAAGGCACAATGATCTTCTTTAGAAATACAGACACTCCGGGTGTAATCGGTGATGTAGGTAGAATCATGGCAGAGAATGGGTTGAACATATCTGACTTTAGACTAGGACGTGACAGTAAGAAACAAGCTTTGGCTGTAGTTCGTGTGGACGGTCAAATTAAAAAAGAACTTCTCGAAGAACTTGCTGCATTGGAAGCATGCATTAGCGTTTCTCACGCTACACTTTAAAAACTAAGTGGATCTTCCACTTAGTTTCTTTTCCCTTTTTCATTATCCAATATACTCTTACTATTTTTTTCACTGTGTAAACCATGCATTTAAAAGATAGGTT
>CAKZWP010000133.1:0-3909 GCA_937921845.1 uncultured Sulfurovum sp. | reverse complement strand
CCAAATCTTCAGCTGCGTGGACAATGCTCTCATAAAGACCTGCGCCAACTCCTGCTGCTATTGCAGCACCTAATGCTGTGGATTCAGTGACTTTAGGTACTTTTATCTTGCATCCTGTGACATCTGCCAGTATCTGACACCAAAGTACTCCTTTGCTTGCACCGCCTGCAAAGACTATCTCGTCTATGTCTATGCGACTGAAAGCTTTGATCTTTTCCAAATTAATCGCAGAGACGATACAGGCATTCTCTTGAAGACTTCTAAACATTGATGCTCTGTTGCACACCTCTGGATCGATGGAAAGGTTTAGGAAAGCAGGTGCTGCATGGTACCATTTTCCGTACTTCATACTGTCAGAAAAAATAGGAATGATCCCATACGAACCTGCGGGAACTTTTTTTGCTTTCTCTTCTAATACAGTGTATGCATCCAGTCCTCTTTCAAGTGCTTCTTGTTTTTCAATCTCACAAAAAGCATCTCTAAACCAACGCATAACCAATCCTGAAAAGAACGTGATGCCTTCAGCCTGAGAAAGTCCTTTGATAACATGAGGATTAACACGAATGCTCATATCTTTCGGTGGTAATACATCACTCTTTATGTTGACTACCTGCTGCCAAAAAGAACCACCAAGTATGGCAACCTGTCCTTCTTTTACCACGCCTAGTCCAGCCGCACCCAACTGCACATCTCCGCCACCCA
Source organism: uncultured Sulfurovum sp. (assembly GCA_937921845.1). Taxonomy (GTDB): domain Bacteria; phylum Campylobacterota; class Campylobacteria; order Campylobacterales; family Sulfurovaceae; genus Sulfurovum. The sequence continues at coordinate 3,207 of CAKZWP010000133.1, read as the reverse complement.
TTACTACTTTCGTAGAAGTGGCTAATCCAGTTTCTTCTGAAGCCTTTTGAGTTACTGTTCCAATCACTGTTCCTGGCTCTAACGAAGAAGGGAAGATATCTGTCTTTACGCCTACTTTTTCTGCCATATCAGGTTCCCAGTCTCTCTTGTTCAAGGAGTAGATACCTGTAGTGCCTCCATTACTTGGATCTGTAGCAATAATCCCACTCAGCTTTGCCAAGATCCAATCCCCTATCATGGAGATTGAGGCTACTTTTTTATAAATTTCAGGTCTATTATTTTTCAACCATAAAATTCTAGGCAGTGCACCCAGTGCAAAAGTTTGTCCAGAAGTTTCGTAAAATGCTTCTTCTATTCCTTCATAATGCTCTTTTAGAAACTTTACTTCCTTGTCTGCCCTGGCATCCACATTTGCCACACCCCACAACGCTTCACCCTCTTTGTCATAAAGTACAATGCCCTCACGCATACTCGTAGCGCTTACTGCAACAATGTCACTACCTTGCAAGTTGGCATTTTTTAGTGATTCCTGAATACACCAAACTGTTAAATCCCAATTAGACTTCGTATCAAAACCCATACTGTTAGGCACACTTGCTTCTTCAAGATGTATCCACTCTTTTTGTGCGACAGATATTTGATTGCCAAGGGTGTCAAATATTACTGCTCTTACAGATCCTGTTCCTGCATCGATTGCCATGAGGTATTGCATTTTTTGTCCTACTTCTTCAATTTTGCCTGTTCTAGTTCCCAGTATTCCATATCAAAACTATCAACAATAGAGATACTTTGGTATCCTCCAAGTTTATCTGCACGTAACACTGCCATCATCGTATGTTCTACTACATCGTTAATGACATCTGCTTCTTTTTGCGTTTTTCCAAAAGTCACTACTCCAAACTCTTTGATGACGGCATACTTCGGATTAGGGTCTAACATGATTTCATCTGTTTTATAAGCATTAAAATACGCTTCATACGCTACTTTAAAATGTTTGAGGGCATATTCTACATCGCCATCTTCTAATACCAAAGGAACACGTTTTGTACGTATGATATGTTCAGGGGTTAAAACACCACGTGTCACAGAAGTTCTCAGATTCTCTTGCGATGCATAATGCAACGCTAAAGGTGTTTGATTGACATGCATAAATTTATCTATATTTAACCCACTCACATCAAAAGGCTTTGGTTCTACTGCTTTGAGTTCTATAGGTGCACTTTTATCTAAAAAATCTTCTGCTAAAGTTACTGCATCTATCATCTTGTCATATGACTTTTTGGCATCATTGTCAAAAGTGAAAATTCCATGGTTATGTAAGATGATACCTTCACAGGCATCCCAATTAAAGTTCTTTGTCATCTCATAAATCTTCTGTGCCAAAATAAATCCCGGCATCACATAGGGGACAATAAGAAAATTAGGGAACAGTTTATCTATCAATTCCAATCCATTTTTAGAATTTGATATCGTTACTATGGCATCTGCATGGGTATGATCCACGACCTTAAAAGGGATGATCGCATGCAATATGGCTTCCACTGAAGGATTCGGGGCACTCTTGTCTATCATCGCTGCTTTTTGCTGTGTGACCATGTCACTGTCAGAGAGACTCTTTAGTTTCGCCATCTCCAAAAGCGTATGCATCTTCACAGGAGCAAACCCCTCAGATTTGATGGAAACCAAGTCCCAGCCGCTACCCTTCACATACAAGATCTCTTCACCATCAACCATACTCTTCACAGAAGTATTACCCCCGCCATGAAGCACCAGCTCATCACTTTGTCCAAGCAAGTTCGAAGTGTAAACCCTCAAGTCCAAATCACTCGTATACTTACTTGCTTCTGTATCATCCCATAAATTTTTCAAGATCTACCCTAAGACTTCTAATTCATCTGTGTATTTATTTTGACAGTAAGGTTCATAACTTGATTTATAGACTTTATAATGCGCTGAAGCCTTATGTCCATCCAGTGCCGCTTCATTTTCCCATGTCTCTACAGCCATAAATCTCCGCGGGTTATTTGCATATTGAAATATCTCATAAAATAAAACTCCTGGCTCTGCTTTACTTGGTTCAACCATAGCCGTCAAAAGTTCTTTCATTTTTGCTTCACAGCCCTCTTTTGCTATAAATGTTACGCTTTTTGTAATTGTCATTCTACTCTCCTACTTTTATGATATATTCTAACCAAAAGCCCTTATTTTTTAGACTTTTTATGCATCTTTTATGCACCGCATCTGCTTTCTGCGTCTCATATACAGATAAACAATTCCTCCGCCAAGGACTAATCCACCTAACACCTGCACCCATGCGCTAAGCAAGATACTTTTATTGACAATACTCTTATGCATGTCATTGTCTACCTTTACACCTGCAAATTTCGCCGTATGCACCATAAGAGAGACCGCCAGATCTTCATTTGGCATCTCTTTGTGACAACTCAGACAAGCACCACTTCTGTCAAGCTTTGCTCTTGTCTCGTTGTCAAGTGCTTGTGAAAGTTTCCAGTGGTTTCCTACCGTTTGTACCTGTGTGCCGTTTTCATCTATCATCACTGAAAAATCATGTTTGAGGTTTGGTATGGCAGGGATCTGTTCATCAACCTGTTTTGCTAAAAGCGTTTTATCTGCTCTCATCAAGTCGACAATGGTCGTTTTGCTCTGGTCTGCAAAATACTTCCCACCATTTATTCCTCGTCCCATTGCTTTAAGACTGCTATGACAACTTTCACATGTTCGAGACGCTTTACTCACTGTATGTGGCTGTACAGGAGACATGGTAATGGCATTAATCCCCTCTTCCCCTGCACCCTCTGCATTTGGTATCTTAAAAATATGATTTTGAAGCAGGGTATTCCCCTCTTTGCCTATAACCGTAAGACTAACCTGACAGCCAGGGATGGTCGGGGAAACACGTCCTTCTCCATTTTGACTCAGTGCCGGGTCTTCCCATCGCAAATATGATCTTGTTTCTGTGACTTCCCCGTCTACAAGAAAATCTTTTAACGTATCCACTTCCCCTGTTTTACCATTCACATGGTGTTTGGAGGCAGCTAAGTAGTCTGGGTTTTGTTTCCCTTCGGAGTAATCTATTTTAACATGACAGCCATAACATTGTGGCGCCCAGGTCGCATGGCAAGTGTAACACTCCAGCTTGTCCGTATGTGCTTGGATCTGATCCATCGCAACCAAACCCTCTTGTGA
>CAKZWP010000132.1:0-2831 GCA_937921845.1 uncultured Sulfurovum sp. | reverse complement strand
GATATAAGCACACTCTTCTAAAAACTGTGTAGAAGGGGTTCCTTTTTGTATTTGGTTAGGGTAAGGATTGATACCTTCTTCTCTTAGTTTCTCTGTTTTTTTGATTCGTTCTTGAATATATTGATTTTCAAATATCAAGCTGTCTCCTGTTGTTTATCTAGTTATTGAACACCTTATAGAGTCAAGCTCTATAGACGGCTTTGACGCAGAGGCTAATTTATTTAGTAACCTCATACAATTTGTTATGTTTATGAGCGGGTTAAGTCTACTAATTGACAATTTTCACAAAGACCTATGATCTTCATCGTATGGTCTGTCATTTGAAAATTGAATCTTTTGGCTATCTCTTCTTGTCTGCTTTCAATGATTTCATCGAAAAATTCTATAATGTCACCACAGTTAGTACAGATGAGATGATCATGGTGTTTTTTGAGACCAAGTTCATATTTTTTCCCTTGTACGCCAAATGAGATAGAACTTGCGATCTGTGACGTTTCAAGTAAAGTAAGCGTACGGTATACAGTAGCAATACCGATATTGACTTCAGGGTATTGCTCTTTTAGTAAGGTATAAATATCCTCAGGGGTAAAGTGTCCATCATTTTCATAAAGGAACTTTAATACAAGTTCCCGTTGTTTCGTGAACTTAAGTGAGTTTTCTTTTAGAAGTGTTTGGAACTTTTCTAAAAGTAGAGGATATGCGATCATACTGAACCTTATTTTTCTGTAGTGGTATTGCTTTCAGTTCTTGAAGCATTTGTCTCAACTGAAACATTCGTTTCAACTGAAGTATTCATATCAGTAGGAGCAACGACCTCTGTTGCATCAGAGACAGTTAAGCCCAAATCAGAGGTATCAAGATTGATAAGGTATGAACCTGCTTCTTTAAGGTATGGATAAAGTACAGAATCATTTACATATTTTTCTAAATTATCTTTCACAAGTGTAACATTTGATAAAGCAGTCACGATCAACGCAAAAATAAGGAAATACTTTCCTCCTCCTGCGATGAAACCAAAAAGACGATTGAGAAAACCTAAACCACTCTCACTGGTCAGTTTGGAAAAGATAGTACCAAGGATGGTAGCACTAAACCAAATAACGATTAAAATTGCAAGGAAACCAATGAGTTTAAGTAATGATGCATTCTCTAAATGTAAAAAGTTTGTATCAATAAATGTGGCAGCTTTATCAGAAAGTCTAGAGGCAAAGTATACCCCTCCTACAAGACCTAGAAGACCAAATACCTCTTTTATAAACCCCTGCATAAAACCTTTGATCCCCAATATCAGTACTATGGCTGAAATCGTGACATCAAAGTAATTAAAGTCCATCATTGAAAAACTTTCCATTGAAAAATCCATATTATTATCCCCTGTTTTTTACTATAATTTTTGCGTATTGTATCTATATATCTCTAAAAATGCTTTTAGAGATATTTTTGTTAAGATCATACTTTGCCAGAAAGTTCAGATGGTCTATTGGCATATTGTAAAGCAATGTCACGACTTATCTTTCCATCATTAAGGAATTTAATGAGTGCCTGTGTTTGCGTTTGCATACCGGTATCACCTTGCCCTAGCTGCATTTGTGAATATATCTGGTGTACTTTATCTTCACGTATGAGGTTTGAAATCGCGTGATTGGTGACCAGGATCTCTGAAGCGGCTACACGACCGCCCCCTAACTTAGGAAGAAGTGCCTGTGCGATAACCGCAACCAGTGAAGAAGCGATCATTGCTCTAATCTGTGGTTGCTCATCCCCTGTAAACACATCGATAATACGGTTAATGGTCCCCGGAGCTGAAGAGGTGTGAAGCGTACCAAATACAAGGTGACCTGTTTCAGCCGCAGTAAGTCCAGCTTCTATCGTTTCTTTATCTCTCATCTCCCCGATCAGTATGATGTCAGGGTCTTGACGCATGGCATATTTGAGTGCTACTGCAAAAGACGAAGTATCTTCACCTACACCTCTATGTGAGAAAACACATTTTTTATTTTGGTGGATAAATTCCACAGGATCTTCAACTGTGACGATGTGCTTTTGTTCGTGAAGGTTTATCTCATTGAGCATGGCCGCTAGCGTTGTTGATTTACCAGAACCTGTTGGTCCTGTTACCAAAATAAGTCCTTTTTCTCTTTTGATGAGACTTTTATAAACTTCAGGAGCACCCAGATCATCTAATGAAGGTACATCAATAGGAATGATCCTGAAGGCTGCAGCAGTATCACCCAATGTACGATAGTAGTTCGCTCTGAATCGTCCTATACCAGGAAGTAGAAGTGCGAAGTCAAGTTCATCATGCTCTTCAAATTGTTGTTTTTGCTTTTCTGTGATAAGCGAATAACACATCTCCTCAATATCCTCACCTGTAAGGGTAGGAAGATTTACGGGTTTAAGCACACCGTCAAGTCTTATTTGTGGTTCCGTACGACTTACGAGGTGGAGGTCTGATGCGCCATGTGTAACAACACTTTGAAGCAGTTTTTTGATATCAAAAGCAGCCATTATTATCCTTTTTTTAATGTTATAGTTTCTAGATCTAGATCTAGATATTGAGACTCATTATACCCAACAATTACCTTGTTATCAAGCTCAATAACCGGTCGTTTAATAAGCATGTTCTCTTTTGCAAGCCATAGTTGTTTATCTTCGTCAGAAAGAGCAAGTTCTTTCAGTTTTAAAGTTCTGTAGGTCGTGCCTCTGGTATTGAAGAGTGTTTGTATATCGGTATGTTTTAACCATGAAGCTATGGTATTTTGATCTACGGGGCTTTCACGAAAATCTATAAATTCGTAAGCTATCTCATGGGATTTAAGATATTTTATTGC
>CAKZWP010000131.1:0-8166 GCA_937921845.1 uncultured Sulfurovum sp. | reverse complement strand
TAAATTGGTTGCGGGAGCAGGATTTGAACCTACGACCTTCGGGTTATGAGCCCGACGAGCTACCAAACTGCTCTATCCCGCGACAGGAATTTCAATAAATCTTACGATCTATTTGGAGTGAGATTGTATCTTGATTTAATTAAACCAAGATTAAATCTTATGGATGGGGTAGAGGGATTCGAACCCCCGAATACCAGTACCAAAAACTAGTGCCTTACCGCTTGGCGATACCCCAATCTTCACAAGCTTACTGCTTATGTGGACGGCATTATAGCACCAAATAGAACACAAGTCAAGAGGTTTTAAAAAAAAGTTAAAAAAAGTTTCTTAAGTGAAGTACGACATAGGTATAATACTATTAAAAATAATATATACAGTATAAAATATTTGGGAGAGTTTGATGTCAATCGAAGCGATAAAAAGAGTAGAAAAAGCTATAGAAGAAGTAAAAAGAGGAAGAATGGTCATCATGATGGATGATGAAGATCGTGAAAACGAAGGTGACCTTGTCTATGCAGCGACTTTCTCTACACCTGACATGGTAAATTTCATGGCAAAAGAAGCCAGAGGGCTCATCTGTACACCTCTAACAAAAGAGATAGCTTCTAAGCTTGATCTCATTCCAATGGTAAGTAACAATGTATCTAACTATGAGACAGCATTTACCGTATCTATAGACTCTACCAATGCTGAGACTGGTATATCTGCAGCTGAGAGAGATGATTGTATCTCTAAACTTGCAAATCCTCAAACAGTAAGTGAAGATTTCGTACGTCCTGGTCATATCTTTCCACTTATTGCTAAAGATGGTGGGGTTTTGGTTAGAACAGGACACACAGAAGGTTCAGTAGACCTATGTAAACTTGCTGGACTTGCTCCTGCTGCTGTTATCTGTGAAATCATCAAAGATGATGGAAAAATGGCACGTATGGATGACCTTGAAATCTTTTCTAAAGAACATGATATGGCTATCGTTTACATTTCAGACATTGTTGAGTATCGTTTAGCCCATGAAAAACTCATAAAACGTGTAAAACAAGAGGAGAGTGAACTTAGAGGTATAAAAGTTGAGAAAATCACCTATACAGATCATCTAGAGAGAACACACACGGTTATACAGTTTTACAAAACACATGAAACTGCAAATGTGAAGTTTCATAATATAGGTTCAGACATAGGGCTTGTGCTTGACGATAAACGTTTTAATGCACTCAATAACTCTATAGATTATTTAAAGACCAATGGCGGAACACTAATCTTCCTTGACACGAAAGTAATCTCTAATGAACAAGCTAAAGAGTTTGGTGTTGGGGCACAGATACTAAAAGATCTTGGCATTAAAAACATTAATCTGCTTACTACAAATAAAGATACAGAGTTTGTTGGACTTGCAGGTTTTGGTCTAGACGTAGTAGAAAAAATAGAGATAGTTTAAATCTACTATTACCACACGTAACAGATAGGAGTATATTCTCCTATTTAAATCTTCTTTCTTTTACAATTTTTTATTACCCCTAATACTATGTTAGAATAGTCCTATATATACAAAAGGATTAGCTATGACAAAAGAAATTTTTAACCCAAATCCGGAATTCGCTTTAAATGCTGCAATTGGGAGTATGGACACTTGTTGGAAGTTACACAATAAAGCCATAGAAGACTATGAGGGTTTTTGGCAAGAGTTTGCTGATGAGAAGATCGACTGGTTGGCACCTTATGATAAAGTACTGGATGAAAGTAACGCTCCTTTTTATGAGTGGTTTACCAATGGTAAACTCAATGTCTCGAACCAGTGTATCGATAGACACTTAGCAGATAAAGCACATAAAACAGCCATCTTGTTTGAAGGTGATAGGGGTGATGTAGAGCATATTACTTATGCACAGCTCTCACTGCGTGTTAACAAAATGGCAAATTTACTTAGACATGAATTTGGCGTAAATAAAGGTGACAGAGTTGTACTCTATATGCCAATGATCCCTGAAGCAGCATATGCAATGCTTGCTTGTGCACGTATCGGTGCTATTCACTCAATCGTATTTGGGGGATTCTCTGCAGAAGCATTGAAAGACCGTATCGAAGATGCTGAAGCGAAGATCGTTATCACTGCCGATGGTGCCTATAGAAAAGGAAAACCATATATGCTTAAGCAAGTGGTTGATGAAGCACTCACTCAAGGTGGAGATAGCATTGAAGCTGTACTTGTTGTAAAGAGAAACAATGAAGAGATCGCATGGGTGGAAGGTAGAGACCATAACTACAATGAGCTGGTCACTTCACAGCATGCAGAATGTCCTTTTGAACTAATGGACAGTGAAGATCCTCTTTTTCTACTTTATACTTCAGGGAGTACGGGTAAACCTAAAGGGGTTCAGCACTCAACGGCAGGATACATTCTTTGGGCTCAAATGACGATGGAATGGGTATTTGATGTAAAAGGTGATGATGTTTTCTGGTGTACAGCTGATGTTGGTTGGATCACAGGACATACGTACATTGTTTATGGACCTCTTGCAGCAGGTACGACTACAGTCATGTTTGAAGGTGTACCGACGTACCCAGATGCTGGACGTGCGTGGAAAATGGTACAGGATCATAAGATCACTCAGTTCTATACTGCACCAACAGCTATCCGTGTACTTCATAAAATGGGTGAACATGAACCTGAGAAATACGATCTTTCTTCACTTAAAGTACTTGGAACAGTAGGGGAGCCTATCGATCCACCGGCATGGAAATGGTACTATGAAACAGTAGGTAACTCTAACTGTGCCATAGTTGATACATGGTGGCAGACAGAAACAGGCGGACATATGATATCTCCACTTCCTGGTGCTACACCTATCAAGCCTGCCTGTGCGACGTTTGCACTTCCTGGTATCATGGCGGAGATCATCGATCCTGATGGAACACCTAAAGAAGTAGGTGAGACGGGATTACTCTGTATTACGAAGCCTTGGCCGGCTATGCTCAGAAATATTTGGAATGATCCTGAACGTTATAAAAAAGCATATTTTGGCGATGCTGTCAAAGACGGTAAACCAGTCTATTTCTCTGGTGATGGTGCGGTACTTGATGAAGATGGCTACATTACGATTACAGGTCGTGTAGATGATGTTATCAATGTATCTGGTCACCGTATGGGGACAGCTGAGATCGAAGCAGCAGTAAAAAAAGATGACTCTGTAGCAGAAGTTGCTGTAGTAGGGCGTCCACATGACATAAAAGGTGAGTCGATTTTCATCTATATCGTACTGAAAGAAGGGCATATCAACAAAGATATCAAAAACCATATCAATGATCTACTCTCAACTGAGATCGGGAACATTGCTAAGGCAGATCACATTATTGAAGTACCGGGATTACCTAAAACACGTTCAGGTAAGATCATGAGAAGAATTTTACGTTCTATCGCAAAACATGAAGAGATCACACAAGATATATCAACACTTGAAGATCCATCTATCGTTAAGCTTATCGAAACAACTGCAAGAGAAGCGTAAGAACTTCTCCTCCATCATGTCACGATTAAGTTCGTGATATTATATTTATTATTTATCCATCAACTCTTTTACTTTCAATAGGTCATTAAACACTTCTTTTTTAGCACTTGGATTTCTAAGTAAATAACTTGGATGATAGGTAGGTATGACCGTATGCTCATTTTGTTTATGTATGGTACCTCTGACTTTACTTATATCTGTATCATCGCCTGTAAGATAATGATAAGCTGTTGCACCCAGAGTTACAATGAGCTTAGGCTGTATAAGTTCGATCTGTTTCATCAAATAAGGTTGACAGGTATGTGCCTGGATTGGAGTAGGTATTGCATTATTTGGCGGACGACACTTCACTATATTGGTTATATAGACATCAGATCTAGAAATGTGTAATACATTTTCTATCATCTTAGTAAGCAGTTCTCCTGATCTACCTACAAAAGGTTTACCTGAACTGTCTTCCGTAGTACCTGGACCTTCACCGATAAAAAGTATATCTGCCTGTGGATTACCTTCTCCAAATACCACTTTGTTTCGACTTTTACTAAGCTCACACAAATGACACTCCATGGCTTGCTTTTTCAAAGACTCCAGTGTATTGGGAAGTCTAAGATCTTGTTCATCCTCTTTGTAGGGGGTCACTGATGTATATTTATAACCTAGCTGTTTAAGTTGATGAAGTTGTTTAAGTAAAAGTGCATTTCGGAGGTTTTTCATGGAAGTATTATACTCCCAAATGTCTTAATATGTTCTCTTAAAGACATAAACCAGTTTCTATGTAATGTAATGCCGTTTTTAACATTGTTTCATTCTCATCCCCCATGATATGTGTAATGTCATCTTCGGCCAGACATGTAGGCGATATTCCTTCAAAACTAGTAGTATCGCCAGCATTATTTTTTACAAAAAAGTTGATAAGGAAATAGTAGTTTGTACCATAAACCCTACCAGTCATTCCCACTGGTTTTCCATGAGTAAAGTTTCCTATATTTATAATATTATTATCACCTAAGTAAGGTACAAGGGCATTGATAACTGCTTCACTTGCAGAGGCTGAACCTTTACTTGTAAGAAAAAACACACGTTTCATATTTAACTCATTACCATCTTGCATATCTGCATCTTCAAATGTATAGCTAGAATTATACTGTTGATAATTAGCATTCCAATCAAGATACATCTGTCTTTGACTCGCGTAAGCATTGGTAATATTGTCTAGTAATGCACTTGCTATTGCAACTGAGCCTCCACCATTGTATCGTAGATCAATCACCAATTCATCGATATTTTCATTATGAAATACTGTAAAGATACTCTCAAATTCAGCTACCGAGCTCTCAGTAAAAGAGTCATAACGTAAATATCCAACTTTTTGAGTACCTTGTGTAATTATTTTTCCTAATGAAACATTAAAAATATATTCAGTAGGCGTGACTGTAACATCAAGTTGAGTTCCATTTCTGAGTAGCGTAAAAGTAGTTGGGGTATTAAGGTTATTACTTGCTTGGCTTAGTAAACTATCTGTAACAGCTTCAGCATTTATCTCTAAAATTTGATCACCTCTAAACAATAGACCATATGCAGGCGCGTTAATACGTACAAAATAGATAAAAAAGTCACTTGTATGTCCAAAACCAAATCCTGACGTTTGTTGATTAGTATAATCTTCATATTCTTGTTGTGTCAAGGTGAAGCTCCACTGATCATATGGATTGATACGCAATGCATTAATCATTTCTTGTGGTTCTGTGAATTGTGCATAATCTATATTTGATGCTACCTGGTCATACCATAGATATTCTGTCAAAAATAAATTATGTAAAAATTCTTTCTCATCTAAAGAAAATATTTCTGTTTCTACATTTGAATTTGAACTGGAACTGGAACCACAAGAGCTTAAGAGTAAAGAGAGTGAGAGGATGAGAGGTAAAAAAAGTTTTAGTGCCATAAAAAATAACCTTTCATGGATAGTTTTCAAATATAACATGATAAATGATTATATCTAAAAGTATTTTGCTATAGTAGTAGCATGAAAAAACCATTAATATTATTTATAATCTCTGTTATCTTATTCATCGTGGCTAAAATAGCTTACAATAAATACTGCGAATCTAAACCTGAAGGTTGTAAAAAAGAGAAGTATGATGAAGATCAAGGCTTACCCAGAGAGGGTATTGATTGGTAGTAAAGATCAGAGACCATATCCTGGGTTATCTCTGCACTATCAAGGTCTACCTATTTTGTATCTCTTATTTAGGAGTCTATAGTTTTTGCATCCCAAAATTTCACCAAGACCACAAGCTTCACGAAAAAGTGATTTAACTACGGAATTGTCATCATCTTCATTTTGTGCCGCATAATACATAACACCAAGATTATAACAACCTAAACCACTGCCTCCATAACAACTCTTCGTGTAAAATTCTTCCGCCTTGACATCATCTTCTTTTACCCCTTTACCATGATCATACATAGCCCCTAGGTTTGAACAGCCAAGAGCACTTCCCGCATCACAGGCCTTTACATAAAGTTCTATCGCTTTAGTATAATCCTTTTTCATGCCGTTAGCAAGTTCATACATACTTCCAAGATATGTACAGCCAAGAGCACTTCCCGCATCACAGGCCTTTACATAAAGCTTTATAGATTTAGCATATTGCTTTTTTGTACCGCTTTTAGGTTCATACCTTTTCCCAAGATTAGCACAACCATCGGCATTACCTCCATCACAAGCTTTCTTGAAAAGTACTTTCGATTTTGTATAATCATATCCCTCATCATACAAAACTCCAAGAGTATTACATGCCTTAGCATCACCACTATCACAAGCTATTTGATTTTTTTTATACTCATCGGCACTTAAACTTATTCCTGTTAGCAGTATTAATCCCAATATTAACTTTTTCATTTCTTCTTCCTTATATATTAAATTATACTTTCGCTGTATTTGGTTCAGCTTAATGGTTCTTAAAAGAGTATTATTAGAATAAAAAATATGGTTTCATTTTTTATCCATTGATGCAAGCTCCTTGCAGGCATCCTTATTGCCATCAAAACAAGATTTGTCATAGTAATAATGAGCCTTAGCATAGTCTTTTTCAACACCCAGACCAGCACGAGTCAAGTCACCCATAATCTTACAGTCCTTTGCGTCACCAGCCTCACAAGATCTTCTTGTCTCTTCAATAGTCGTAGCATAAACACCTATAGTTAGTATCATCATAGACATTATTATCTTTTTCATTCTTGTTCCTTGTGTATTGTAATAATCATATCATAATATTTCTAGATGTAATTTTAGCCTATTTTTAGGTTAGCTCGCTAAAGTGGGCATTATCTCCTAAAGGAAAAACATGGATCAACAAACAAATAATGAGTATGGTATCAAGGTAGAGATGTTTATAAGCGACCCCAAATATTCAGGTACTATCTCTGAAGAAGAAGCCAAAGAATTAGGTGCCTCACTTTTTAGCTACAGCTATGGAGATGAAGCACTAGGATATAATCTTACACTACATTGGGCTATAAACACACATGAGAACACCATTGTCCTAGCACGTTATACTTATGATGGCGTACCGTCTGGTATCGCAGTAAATCATATGCTAGCACTTATGTTTGTGAATAAGAATATGCCAGCGGTGGAGAGCATCACTTACCAAGCTTTGGAACGCCTTCTAAGAGACAACCCTAAGATAGAAGCACTTCCTTCTTCTGAACGCTATGCAATTACTTTTGCACTTGATGCTACAAAACTGGCTGTAAAAAAGTATACTCGTGCTTCATTAAGTCATGAAGAAGAAACCATCCCTTGTAAAGACAGTCCAATGAGCATTGCCTCTATAAAAGAGTCTATAGCGTTACATAACATTGAAACACTTGAAGCACTTGCTGAGTATACAAAAGCAGGATCCTCAGACGAGAGTTGTAAAGAAAACCTTTTAGCGCTACTTGAAGCACAACAAAAATCATTGGCAGAACAACAAGAAGCAGAGAACGCACTATCTGATAAACCTTTTAAAGAGTTAAGTACAGGGGAGAAAGTCATTGCTGTTGATATTGCGATCGATAACACTGTAAGACAGTTTCTCCACAGTGATGGAGGAGATATAGATATAATTAATGTTAAAGAAGAGGGTGATATGTTTGTGGTTTACATTAGTTATCTTGGTGCGTGTAGTGACTGTTCCAGTTCAGGTACTGGTACACTCTATGCCATACAAAATGCACTTAGAGATAAACTCGATCCGAATATACACGTAATCGCCATTTAATTGATCCAAAGAGAGATCCAGTTATTTTGAAAGCTATGCATTATTGCATGGCTTTCTTTCTTTTTTGTTAGATCTTTTTACATTCAATTATCAGGACATTCATTGCACTCATTAAAAACTTCTTCCATACCATCTACAGATTTTATTTCTTTAATACATTTTTCCATTGACGTTATAAAGCTTTCAGACACTTTACCTTCTGTGTCACAATAGATTGTTAGCATACGGCAGTATCTAGTGATTGCGTGTGAGGGTATTTTTGAAGTATCCTCCATTTTCTGCTCTGCTTTTTCAAGAAACTTTTTTGTACATACATCTGACATGTCTTGCATATTCATTTTTAACCCTTAGTCTTTTATGACCGTAGTGTAGCAGAAGATAGATAAAGGTGT
>CAKZWP010000130.1:0-15309 GCA_937921845.1 uncultured Sulfurovum sp. | reverse complement strand
AAATATCATAAGAGACTCTATAAGATAACGTCATATATGATTTTTCTCATTATTATTATCGCATTGCTATCAGCTTTTATAGGTGGTTATCACTATCATGTGATGTATTCGATAATATTGGTGATGTTTGTGAGTGTCTATATTTTTACTATAGCATTGTACTCTTGGGTAAAAGGCAACCGTTCAGCCAGATTTTTTCTTCTTGGTGCTGCCAGTGGACTTACAGGTGCGTTCATTACTGCTTTAACCGTACTCTCCTTTATTCCTTTTACCTATATAACGTATAAGGCAAATGACTTTGGGATGTATATTGATATTATTTTATTATCTTTGGCACTTTCTGATCGTATGAAAATTACACTGGAAAAAAAGCTTATAGCTGAAAAAGCAGCTAAAACAGATATCATCACAGGACTCTTTAATCGTAGAGCCTACTATGAGATCTCTGAGATAGAATATCAACGGCTCTTACGGCATCCAAAAGAGCTTTCTGTGATTATGTTTGATATTGATCACTTTAAAAGTATTAATGATAATTATGGGCATAGTACAGGAGATGAGATATTGAATCGTATAGGGAATATTGTGAAAAATCTTATTAGAGAGTATGATTACGCTTTTAGAATGGGAGGAGATGAGTTTTTAGTATTATTACCAGAAACTAATGATAAACAAGCCTCACAATTGGCTGAACGTATAAGGAAGGCAATAGAAAATTACACGTTAGTAAAGAATCCTAAACTTGTGATTACTGCCAGCTTTGGTATTGCACAGTATAATCAGATGGATACAAGTATAGAAAAACTTACAAGACGTGCAGACGAAGCACTTTACCAGGCTAAAAGGTCTGGTAGAAACAGGATTGAAGTGATAGATAGGTTTGCTATAGTATAAGAAAAAAATAAACGCTACAATGTTCTATGCTGAAGCCAAATAATAATCCAAAGTAAACATCATATCTTCATCTAGATCCAGATTGCTTCTCATCCAATTGATGTAGCTTCTGTCTTCATTTACGACTTCAGCTATCTCTCTATCTTTGTATTTTCCAAATTTAAAGGTTTTCATGAGTACAGGTGTTTGGGTAAGCTCAGCCAATTTTTGCATAGGGTTAACACCAGTAAATTTCTCTTGTATGAGACGTACCAGTTTTGATAGAAGCAGTTTCATCACAAGAACATCACCTATAGCATCATGCGCTTTAATAGTGATATTTAGTTTTTGAGCCTCTGCTTTTTCAACTTGATAGAGTTCAAGAGCATAGCGTAGATACTGAAGCCTATGGTTAGGACTGTCTGGAAGCAGGTGTTTGGCACAGCGCAAAGTATCTATAAGTGTATAGTTATTTTGAAATCCTTCTTTTTCCAGCATAGCTAAGTCAAAAGAGATGTTATGCGCTATAAGATAGTTTTCTTTTTGGTTTAGTTGCTGTACTTTTAAGGCAAAATCAGTTTCATCATAAAGCCCTTTGTCTGCGATGAGGTCAGGTGTGATATTGTGTACTTCCATCGCTTCAATGCTTATAGGTACAGGAGCCAGACACAGCTCATCAAACACTTCAATCTCATCTTTACTATGTACAATCATAGCGCCAACCTGAATGATACGGTCCTGTTCTTGATTACCTGTTGTCTCTGTATCGAAAAGTACATATTTTGCCATGCTTTATCCTTGAGTGTATTATGCATAGATAGTATCGTATTTTATCTAACAATCCCAACCCTAAATGACAAATGGTATAATACTACATATATTATGACTGACTGTCCCGTATAGGCTATCAGTTCAATTAACAGGAAACATAATGGCTAAACACTTTACTTCTATCATCTCTAGTGGATTTGGAAAATTCGCTTCAAAAGAATTCCCTTCAGGAGTGCAAAAATTTATTAATTCAGGTTATGTAAAACTCATGGGACTTGATATGAGTGAATTTAAAGAGCCTAGTGCCTATCCAACACTCAATAAACTCTTTACAAGAGCGTTTGAAACACCAAGAGCCTTGCCCGAAGATAAAGATGCACTTATCTCTGGTGTGGATGCCCTCATTACGGATGCTGGGATGATTAAAGAGGGTAAAGCCTATCAGATCAAAGGGATGAGCTATAGTATTGAAGAGCTTTTTGGAGAATATCATAAAGAAGCAGTAGCTAAAGTAGAAGGTGGAGAGTTTATCAATTTCTATCTTTCTCCTAAAGATTATCATCGTTACCATATGCCAATGCGTCTCAAGGTAAAGTCACTAACTCATATTCCCGGTAAACATTATCCTGTCAATTTTCCATTACTTCGTAATAAAGTGGACCTGTTCATTGAAAATGAGAGAGTAGTGATAGAGTGTGAAGATGAGAAGGGAAGAACGCAGGTATTGGTTCTTGTAGCCGCACTGAATGTGGGTCAAATGGTCGTTACATTTGAAGAAAAAGTAAGAACGAATTCAGAGATAAGAGAACCTGTTCATTATGAGTATGAAGATTTTTGGGTAGAAAGAGGAGAATTCTATGGCTGGTTTGAGATGGGATCAACTATCTTGACCTTTTCAGAAAAAGGTAGTATCTTCCCAGAAGTAGCTATCAACCAAAAAGTAAAATTTACCGATATTTTAGGTAAAGTACTATAGAAGATTACAAATAAAAGGAACATAGTATGCAAATTAAAGAGATAGAAGAGTATGCACAGGTTCGTGCGAAAGCAAGAGCTTA
Source organism: uncultured Sulfurovum sp. (assembly GCA_937921845.1). Classification (GTDB taxonomy): domain Bacteria; phylum Campylobacterota; class Campylobacteria; order Campylobacterales; family Sulfurovaceae; genus Sulfurovum. The sequence goes on along the minus strand of CAKZWP010000130.1, from coordinate 12,607 downwards.
CCTCTGTTATATCATAGGAAGACATATTTCTCAAACTATTATAAATGGTGATGTTGCAACTGTGCTTGCAAAGTTAGAACCACTTAATGAGAGTATCACTAATGCAGAAGCGATCTATGCACTTGACGGTAAAGGCATGCAGATCACTGAAAATATCTCTAAGGATAAAAAGCTTAAAGGGATTGGTAAAGGTGAGGATAGAAGTGATAGGGCTTATTATTATAAAACACAAAGAGAACATCGTTGTACCCTAACGGAACCATATCCATCTAATGTTAGTAATACGATGGTTGTCACTGCATCATTTCCTATCGTAGATGAAAAAGATAATTTGATATGTATTATTTGTGTGGATATCGCTTTGGCAAATATTTTACGAATGGTGCACCCAAGCTCTATTGACTCATTTTCCGGAACATTAAGTAAAATTGCATATACCGCTTTCTCTTTAGCACTTGCAGGCGTTTCTCTTTTACTGTTTGTCAAGGGTATTAGTGCATTTTTACATTTTGGAGTTGATTTTACTGCGCTAGATATCAATGAAATGTTTAAAGCTACGATTCTTTTGACACTCTCGCTTGCTATTTTTGATTTAGTCAAAGCGATATTTGAAGAAGAGGTTTTGGGTAAGGAGAAAAAAGAGGGGGCAGGAGAAGGACATCAGACCATGATACGTTTTTTAGGTTCTATCATTATTGCGCTCTCTATTGAAGCTTTGATGCTTGTATTTAAGTTTGCACTTACAGATCCAGCCCAGCTTGAGTATGCTGTATATCTTATCTCTGGGGTTGCATTACTTTTAGTGAGCCTTTCTATCTACGTGAAGTTTAACCAATCAACTGTAAAAGATACAAAGAAGATTAAATAGTGGATAAAAAACTGATCATTTTTGATATGGATGGTACCTTGGTCAACTCTTCGTTGACCATAGCCAATGCCATCAATTATGTGCGTAAAAACCTGGGTTTTGAAGCTCTGGAACAAGAGTATATATTGAGACTTGTAAATGACCATACGATAAACCCAGCTCAAACTTTTTATCATGCAAAAGCATTTGACGCAGACCACGAAAGATGGTTTTCTGAATATTACACGAAAAACCATGAAAATGAATTGGTACTGTATGAAGGAATTAAAGAACTTCTTGAAAGCCTAAAAGAGAAAGGACATGCTTTAGCCGTAGCAACTAATGCCTATAGAGGTTCAACTATAGAATCACTTACACATTTAGAGGTATATGAGCATTTTGATACCATTGCATGTTATGATGATGTTCATGAAGGAAAGCCTCATCCAGCGATGCTTCATAAGATACTCGATGAATTGGAACATAGTACCCATCAGACACTTTTTATCGGAGATGGTCCGCGTGATGAGATGGCAAGTAAAAGAGCCGAGATAGATTACATTATGGTAGACTGGGGTTTTACAGAGCATACAAATGCAGTACGCAGTGTAGATGATTTGCATGAAATATTGTTGAAAAGTCACTAAATGTCAAAACCATTCATTACAGATACATTTTCTATACTTCTTATAGGATTATCATTTATTGTTCCGCTACAGTACCATGATGCATTTCTATTTACAGGACTTTTTGCACTTTCAGGTGCCATCACCAACCAACTGGCCATTCATATGTTGTTTGAGAAAGTACCATTTCTTTACGGTTCTGGAGTGATAGAAAAAAACTTTACTGCCTTTAAAGAGTCTATCCGTGGAATGATCATGAAACAGTTTTTTACTAAAGAACAGTTAGGAGACTTCTTTACAAAAGAAGAAGAGAAGATAGACCTAACCCCTTTAGTCGAATGTGCAGACTTCTCTCCTGCTTTTGATGCTCTCTCTAAAACTGTCATGGAGTCGAAGTTTGGTGGGGCTATTTCCATGTTTGGCGGAGAAGAAGCCTTAGACGGATTACGCGAGCCTTTTTCCCGAAAGTTAAAAAGTGCCGTAAGTTCTATAGTCTCTTCTTCTGCGTTTAAAGCACAGCTTGACCACCATATACAGAGCTCAGCTTTGAGTGAAGACATGATCGCTTCAGTGGAAGGACTCATAACAAGACGACTGGATGAACTGACACCTAAAATGGTTAAAGAATTAGTACAGGATCTGATTAAAGAACATTTGGGATGGCTAGTTGTGTGGGGTGGTGTTTTTGGTGGACTTATAGGCCTCATATCTTCATTTGTAATTTAAAGATTCGATTAACACTTGTTTAACAGTTAAACGCTAGAATACTGCTCATAATAATTCCCTGGAGACACTATTTGCATTTCATAAAGATACTATTGACTACACTTACGCTTATTTCTATGGTAAATGCCGAAAATTATTTTAAAACTCATGACGATATGTGTGAAGGTACAAAAACAAAACAATGTACAAACGATTATAACTCTGTGAGAAATCTACAGATTGCTTTGAATAGAGATAAAAATATAAAAGCAAAACTAAAGAGGGATGGTAAATGGGGAGAAAAAACAAAAGAAGCAGTGATTGCTTTTCAAAAGTATTATGGACTTTCTCACACTGATGGTTGGGTAGGTAAAGAGACCAAAGCACAGCTTGACAAAATCTCAAGAAAAATCAAATTCCCTAAAGATAAAAAAGTCAAACATGTAAGACTCATGAAGTATAACTCTTATACAGACTTTAGAAAACACACGAATCTCAGAAAAAGTTTCAGTATCTACGAAGATAAAAAGCTACTCAGTCATGCAAATGGTAGAAATACAACATTAAAAGTAGATATCTCCGAACAAAGAGTAAGACTCTATGTGGATGGTAAAGTAGCATTATGTGCTCCTTGTACAACAGGGGCAAAAAGAAAACTTGAACCAAACACCGGTATCATTAGAAATCAAAGTACACCAAAAGGAACATTTAAAATACAAGAGAAGATAGTAGATAAGCGTTCTACTATCTTTGGGAAAATGTATCGTGGTAAAAAGTTGGTCTATAAAGGTGATAGAAGAAAATATAAAGGCAAAAAAGCCAAATATATTGGTGCTTCACTTAAAAATTGGATGCGACTTACAAGTGGCGGTATAGGTCTTCATGCAAGTAAATATGTTAAAAGATACCCAGGAAGTAATGGATGCATCAGACTTCCATATAAAGTTTCAAGAATAATTTTTAAAAATGTACGTAAAGGTACACCGGTACGTATCGTAAACTAAAAGCCAAGTCCAGAACTCTTAATCCGTTATACCACCACTTTTCTTTTTAGCCACCATTGATGTTTTCATTGTCTTGTATCCTTGGTAGTCATTATCCCAAAACTCAGGTATATGTAAAAGTTCGCATTTATCATCAAATGTGGCTTCAAGCTCACCTTCATTGAGCATAAAAGCAGGGTTGGATGGTGCTCTTTCATTCTCTGGATGATGTAAAAATGTTTCGAAAAGTATAATGCCGTTTGGTTTAAGTGCTTCTATCATTTGAGGAAACAGTTTACGTTCTAGATAGTATGTACAAACGATGAGGTCATACTTTTTTTTAGGTAGTGTATATGTATCAAAATCAACCTCTTTAGCATGGATATGCGGTATGCCATTTAGTTTCTCCAGTGCGACACTGGAAATATCCAATGCATCTACTTCAAAGCCTAGAGAAGCTAAGTATTTACTATGTCTCCCCATTCCGCATGCGATGTCGAGTGCTTGTTTGCCTGTAGCAAGTTCTGCATAGTCAGTTATTAGTTTTATGGGTTCATCAGGTATTTTATTGTTCTGGTATTTTTCATCCCATCGTTCTTTATCTTTTAGTGCCATACATTGCCTTTTGTTTGAAGTCTGTTTTGGTATTATTCTATCAAAATAATTAATAATTTATATGCTCAATATGAAAAGTTGAAGCAGGGAGATACAAAATGTCGAATCGTAATACATTAACCTTTATATCATGGAATGTAAATGGTATCAGAGCAGTAGAGAAAAAAGAAGCACTCAAGTGGATAGATGAAGAAAATGTAGACTTCTTAGGTCTACAGGAAATTAAAGCAGAAGCTGACCAAATCCCTGAAAGTATCTTTGATAGAGAGTATAAGTTTCAAAGTATCAACTCGTCATCGAATAAAGGACAGTCAGGTGTAGCACTCTACACAGATATAAAGGGTGAAGCATCTTGCTGTGCTCATGTTGATATTTTAGATGAGGGACGCATCAATGAATACCACTTTGGAGATATCGCATACTTTAATGTGTATTTTCCTAATGGACAACGTAACGACGAACGGTTGGTTTATAAAATGGAGTTTTACGATCGTTTCTTGAATCATATCAACACACTAAGAGAAGATGGTAAATCTATCGTTGTATGTGGTGATGTGAACACAGCACACAAAGAGTTCGACCTGGCACGTCCTAAAGCTAATGAAAAAACATCAGGTTTCTTACCTATAGAACGTGAATGGATGGATAAACTCATTGACCATGGCTACATAGACACCTTTAGACATGTAAAAGGTGACGAGGTAGACCGTTACAGCTGGTGGAGTTACAGAGCAGGGGCAAGAGGTAAAAATGTAGGATGGAGAATCGATTATTTCTTTGTATCAGATGACTTGAAAGACAAGATAGTCGATGCTGATATTTTAGATCATATCATGGGAAGTGACCACTGTCCTGTGAAATTGGTTTTGAAGGTTTGATCTTATCTTTTAGTCAAATGCCATCCACAACCATCTGGGCATATGTACACACTCAGTTTGACTCTTTTTTCTGTGTACAATAGAGTAGTCTCTCTTTGGGCAGATGTTTCTGAGTCATATATGTCTTTAGGCTGTCCATTGCTGTCTGTACAAGAGCATATACGACTCTTTGTCAGTGTAATGTTTTCATGAGGCTGTTCAGACTCTTTTATGCGCTTAATATGTTCTTTCAGTTCAGGTATAGTGCTCACTTCAAAGTAAGTTAATATTTGTGTTTCAGATAAGTTTGATAGTTGAGGGTAGGTTTTTTGTATGGCTTTTAATGTTTCTTCTTTTTTCGCTATGTCAGCTTTGAGAGCTTGAAGTGATTTATCTAAGTTCACAATGTTGAAGAAGATAGACTTAGTCTATCTCTCCTGCAAAGTAAAACTCATCCAACCCATCTAAAAATGCCATGAGTAATTCATCTGAACACGCTTTAAAGTTTTTGTGACCCTCTTTGCGAAAGAGGGAAGCGAGTTGCTGTTTACTGAGTTCTACATCTGCCAGACCAAAGATGATCTCTGTCTCTGCCTCTTTTAGCTCCAGTGCTATACGAAGCTTTTTGAGTATGAGGTTGTTTGTAAGTTCTACTGCTTCATCTTCATTGGATTTTTTAGGAGACGGCCCTCTTTTGAGTGTGACAAGTCCATCTAAAAATACCCCCAACTCCTCATAGCTAGCTACTGTAAAACCATCATCTTGACTACGTTTTAGAAGAGACTCCAAATGTGAAGCCTCCATTTTATACGCTTCAAGTTTGTAGGCTTCCAACATCTCTTCTGTCGTTAAGTTTAGTGCTTTTTGTATACGGTATAGTATTTCGTTTGTATTTATTTCCATATTATTTTTTACCTGCTTCTTCTGCAAGTGTCCCCAATGCAATTTTTGCTTTGTTAAGTATGTTTAAACAATTTTTATCTTTAATGTTGTGTTTTAAAGACCAGTATTCAGGATTGGTATATGTGATGGTTGTTTTGCCTTCATAGTCTGTTGTAAAAAGCATACGAAGCGGTAGATCCAAGCCCATAGAAGGATTACAGTTCATCAGAACTGTTCCCATCTTAGGATTACCAAAGACCACAACAGTTTCAGGTTTTAAGTTCATGTTTACCGCTCTGGCATTCGCTCTGTGGTCTATAGTACTAAAATGTGTTAAACCTTGTTCTATGATGAGTTTTTCTAGTTTGGCTACAGAAGTAGAATGATCATTTTCACTCTCTACAGTTTTAAGAAATGTACCTTTTTTACTATCACAACCAAGTAAAGCAAAACCAACCAATCCAATTAAAAGTAACTTTCTCATCATTGTCCTTTTTTAAACGTTAAATCTAAAGTGCATTACATCGCCATCTTGAACAATGTACTCTTTACCTTCTAGTCTGTTTTTACCGGCTTCTTTTGCACCAGATTCACCACCAAATTCTACAAAATCTTCATAACTTATGACTTCTGCACGGATAAAACCTTTTTCAAAGTCATTATGTATGACAGCTGCAGCTTTAGGTGCTGTAGTTCCTTTACGGATGGTCCAGGCACGTACTTCTTTGACACCGGCAGTAAAGTAGCTTTGAAGTCCTAGCTTGTCAAATCCTTTGTGTATGATCTGCTCAAGACCAGACTCTGTTACTCCAAGGTCTGCAAGCATCTCTTCTCTTTCCTCATCATCAAAGTCTACCATATCTTCTTCTACTTTGGCACAAAGTTTGATCACCTCAGAGTCTCTTTCTTCGGCGTAGGCTTTGAGTTTTTGTACAAATTCATTGTCTTCACTGAGTCCATCTTCATCTACATTTGCGCCATAGATGATGGGTTTAGCTGTAAGAAGACGTAAATCTTTGTTCATAGCCAAAAAGCCATCACTCTCTTTGTCTTCAAACGTAGAAACAGGAGAACCTTCTTCTATATGTGCAAGGAGTGCCTCGGCAATTACAAGTTGTTCTTTTGCATCTTTGTCGTTACCTTTTGCTTTTTTCTTAAGCATCTCAATACGTTTAAGTACAGCATCAATATCAGCAAAAAGTAATTCTTGCTCAATGATCTCAACATCACGAATAGGGTCAATGGAACCTTCTGTGTGAACAACATTGTCATCTGCAAAACATCTTACGATATGTAAGATCACTTCTGTTTCACGGATATTTCCTAAAAACTTATTTCCAAGTCCTTCGCCCTTACTTGCTCCGGCAACAAGACCAGCAATGTCTACAAAGTCAAGTGTCGAATACTGTACTTTTTCAGGGTTTACTATGTTAGCAAGTACGTCCAGTCTTTTGTCTGGTACAGGTACCACGGCTTTATTTGGTTCGATGGTACAAAACGGGTAGTTTGCACTCTCTGCATTTTGTGCTTTAGTCAGTGCGTTAAAAGTTGTAGATTTCCCTACATTTGGTAGTCCAACAAGTCCGATGCCTAGTCCCATGATATTCCTTAAGTATATAGTATTATTAGCGCGATTTTAGCGAAATATTGGTGAAGAGGGGGTTAGTAATCATATTCTTTACGGAATTTGAGATTGAAACTATATGAATTTAATGTTGTAATGTATTATTGTAAGAATGAATTCTATAAGTTAACTCTATCTGAAAAAAGAAATATTTTAAACTTATCATAAAATAATATTAGTATTCTTATATGATATTGGAATGTGATTTTTTAATTTATATCTTAAAAGATATGAGTTTATGTTTGATTATACATATATTATGGAGACATTAAGATGAGAATAGAACAGCATGAACAATTTATTAAACGTTGTATTGCACTTGCACAAGAAGCATTAGATGCTGGAGAAAATCCTTTTGGCTCTATCATTGTCAAAGAGAATGAAATTATTGCTGAAGCACGAAATAGTACTGTTCTTAATGATATCACTGATCACGCAGAAATTGTAGCAATGCGTAAAGCACAAAAATTACTTGATACCACTGATCTTTCTGAATGTATACTTTATTCTAATTGTGAACCTTGTCCTATGTGCTCCTTTATAATCAGAGAATTAAAAATTAAGGAAGTTGTTTTTGCACTACTGTCTCCTGGTATGGGCGGATATTCTCGATGGAACATACTTCAGGATGAAGGACTGATGAAATATGAACCTGTCTTTGCAGCCCCTCCTAAAATAACTATTAGAGTTCTTGAAAAAGAAGCTGCAGAACAATTTGAGAAAGCAGGATGGACTATGCACAAAACATAAAAGAGAAATATGTTTTTTAATGGTTTCTAATGAAGATATTGTGACTTTCTCCGTTGTGAGTAACATATATCAAATACAATCTTTATTATCCTAATTAAATATGAATCATAGAAAAATATTGCCTGTTTTACATACATTTTCGCTATGATAAAAGCATAAGATTTTTATATAATAAAGAAAAATGGGGTAGTTAGATGGAAAATGCTTTACTGATCTTAATTATTACTATTAGCATATCAACCGTATTGAATGTAATTTTAAAAAAGTTCGATATACCAACAGTCATAGGGTATGTCCTCTCAGGTTTTGCTATCTCATCCATTTTCCATTTTGCTGCAGACTCTAAAGAGATGTTATCCCATTTAGCAGAGTTTGGGATTGTGTTTTTAATGTTTACTATAGGGTTGGAGTTTTCGGTCAATCACCTGAAAAGAATGAAAAAAGAGGTCTTTGTATATGGTGGTTTACAAGTGATACTCTCAGGAATACTCTTTACCTCATTGGGATCCTTAATGTTTGATTTGGAGATTAAAAGTGCTATTGTGATAGGTTTTGCACTTGCACTCTCTTCCACAGCTATTGTTCTGAAGGTCCTTAATGAAAATAATCAGATTCACTCAGGTTATGGCCGTACTACGCTTGGTATTTTACTTTATCAGGATCTAGCGGTTATACCTATACTTTTAATGGTTTCATTCTTTACTTCAGAGACAGAGTCATTGTCTGTTCTTCTCTTGGAGACACTGGCCGGTGCTATTGTCGTTTTTCTGATTATTTTTATTATAGGTAAATATTTTTTAGAGCAGTTTTTTTCCTGGATCATGTCATCGGGTTCAGAAGAGATCTTTTTAGTTGCCGTTTTGCTTGGAGTGATGGGTGCTTCATACGTTGCCGATGTATTTGGGTTCTCCTACTCTTTAGGTGCTTTCCTTGCAGGGATGATGATAGCCGAAACAAAATACCGTTATCGTATAGAAACAGATCTCATACCTTTTAGAGATATTCTTTTAGGGGTATTCTTTGTGACCATAGGGATGCTTATTGATTGGCATTCTCTTGTGAATTATGGACATATTATCTTGGGTTTACTTGTAGGGATAATGCTGCTAAAAGGTTTGATCATCTTTGGTATTTTACAGTTTTTTGTCCAGAAAAGAACAGCATTTAAAACAGCATTCGCACTCTTTCAGGTAGGAGAGTTTGCCTTAGCTGTTTTTGCGCTTGCATATGCGAATGAGTTGATCTCTAATGAACTGAATCAAATTATGATCATTACAGTAATTCTTTCAATGATCATTACGCCTTTTGTATTGAAAAACATTAAAAATCTTGCAGATTTAATCACTAAAGAACCAGTAGGACTGCGTGATCGAGCACTTTTAGGTGATAGCTATCGAGACCATATTATTGTGTGTGGTTATGGACCTGTGGGACAAAAACTGGCTAAAATGTTTAGAGAAAGGGGACTGCTTTATGTCATACTTGAGCATGATGTCAGGGTAGTTGATAATGAGATCGCCAAAGGAGAAGAAGCGATCTATTTTGCTAATGCAGCACAAAAAATGGTCTTGTCACATTTTAATGTTAATCACTGTACAGCAATCATCGTCACGATAGAGAATGAGATACAAAGACAATTGATCTGTGAGAATATTGCTTCATTTAGTCCAAAGATAAATAGTATCGTAAAAGTAAATAATACTGTGGAAGAAGAGGTGATTTCATCATTGGGAATCAAACATATCATCAATAGCAGGGACACCATTGCTGATATGTTGGCAGAAAAGGCATTGGCATGCCATCTTGGAGTAAAAGAGTAAAAGTAGTCTCAAAAGGTGTTGTTACCTTTTGGGATACGATTATTTTCCTTCACTCTCCGCAAGCTTTTCTATAAGCTTTACCATCATTCTCACTCCTGCACCCGAAGCTCCAAAAGGATTTTCTCCCCATGCATGTTCTACAAATGCTGGACCTGCAATATCAATGTGAGCCCATTTGTCTGTATGGTTATCATCTATAAATTCCGAGAGGAATTGACCTGCTGTAATAGCACCACCATAACGTGTATTTGAGATGTTACATACATCTGCTATATCAGACTTGATAGTCTTTTTGAGGTAAGGGTTGAAGTCCAAGGCAGTTGCCAACTCCCCTGAACGTTTTGCAGCATCGACTACAAGTGACTTCATTTCGTCAGAATTGCCCATGACACCTGAAGTATATTGTCCTACACCAACCACACAAGCACCTGTTAGCGTAGCAAAGTCAAAGAGATAGTCCGATTTTACTTCCTGTTGTGCATAGCAGAGTGTATCTGCAAGTACTAAACGACCTTCTGCATCCGTGTTACGTATCTCGATCGTTTTTCCATTCTTCGCTACAAGTACATCATCTGGTTTATAGGCATCACCACCGATCATATTTTCCACTGCCCCTACAAAACCATGTACCTCTACAGGTAAGTTCATTTCTGCAACGGCCTTCATGATACCTATCACTGCAGAACCACCACTCTTGTCTGATTTCATTGTTACCATGAAGTCTGCCGGTTTGAGGCTAAGTCCACCACTATCGTAAGTAAGACCCTTACCTACAAGGGTAACCACGCATTGAGCATCTTTTGGCTTATGTGTAAGGTGGATGACTCTTGGCTTATGACGACTTGCACGTGCAACAGCAAGAAGTGTTTCCATTTTCTCTTCTCGAAGTGCTTTTGGCTTAAGGACTTTACATTTCAGACCAGTCTCTTCTGCCATAGCCTCAGCAATGTCTGCCATCACGTCCGGATAACAGTCATCAGGCGTTGTGTTTACAATGTTACGTGTGAAATTTGTTGCATCTGCTGTTATCTGTGCTTTATGTACGAGAAGAGAAGCTTTTTCTATGTCCACTGTGTGTTCACTGTACTCCTCCAGAGAGATAGTAATGTGTTTGATCTTATTTTCATTTTTCTTACTTTTATAGTTTTCAAAACTATACGCACCCAAGATAAATCCTTCAACCATAGCACGAAGAGAGTTTGTACATTTTCCTCCATTTAGATAAGTGGCTACTTTGATAGACTTATATCCAGTACCTTTGAGTGATTTTATGGCATTTGCCGCTGCAGTTCTAATGGCAGTACCTTTTAAAGACTCAGATCCAACATAAAGTCTATCTTTACTTACAAGTAGACAAGTCTCATCTTGTCCACCTAAAAAACCTGCTTTTTTAAGTAGTTTTTTGTCTTGTATGAAGCGGTGGTCTGTATTATTATCGATAACAATAATAACTTCTACATCACCATTGATATCTGCGACAGGGAGTTGAGTTAATTCGAAATTCATTTTATATCTCCTAAATATTAGTTAAATTGTTCTTTTAAAATACCTTGTGCTTGTATCATGTCTTTGTCCCCACGTCCGGAGAGATTCACTAAGATCGTTTTACCTTTTACTTCTTCAGGTTTCATTTTCTTAAGGTATGCAATAGCATGTGAACTTTCAAAAGCAGGGATGATACCTTCAGCCTGTGAAAGCCATACAAAGGCATCCAATGCTTCATCATCAGTGATATAGTCATAGGTAGCTATACCTTCATCTTTTAAGAATGAGTGCTCAGGACCTATACCAGGGTAGTCAAGTCCTGCTGAAATGGAGTGAGCTTCCTGTACTTGACCATCTTCATCTTGAAGCAGGTAACTCAGTTGTCCATGAAGTACACCGGGGCTACCTTTTGCAAGTGAACAGCCATGTTTAGAATCAAGTCCAAGTCCACCTGCCTCTATACCGATACACTCTACATTTTCATCTTCTAAAAAGTGATTGAAGATACCAAGGGCATTTGAGCCTCCACCAATACATGCGATGACTTTATCGGGCAGACAGCCTTCAACTACATTCAGTTGTTGTTTTGCTTCCCATCCGATGATAGACTGGATGTCACGTACCATCATAGGGTAGGGATGAGGCCCTGCAACTGTACCGATGATGTAGTAGGTGTCACGGGCATTGGTTACCCAGTGTCGGATAGCGTCATTCATCGCATCTTTAAGCGTACGGCTTCCAGATTCAACCGAATGTACTCTTGCGCCAAGAAGTTTCATACGAAAGACGTTAAGTTCTTGTCGTGCTGCATCTTTGGCACCCATAAATATTTCACATTCAAGTCCAAAAAGTGCTGCAGCTGTAGCTGTAGCAACACCATGTTGTCCTGCACCTGTCTCTGCAATGACTTTTTTCTTACCAAGTCTTTTTGCAAGTACAGCTTGTGCTACAGCGTGGTTTATCTTATGTGCACCTGTGTGGTTAAGGTCTTCACGCTTAAGATATATCTTTGCATCAAGCTCTTTAGAGAGGTTTTCAGCAAAGTAGAGAGAAGAGGGACGACCTACATAATTTTTGTAGTAGTGGTCCACTTCTGCCCAAAAGTCTTCATCAAAACGTACTGCTTCATAGTCGAGTCTAAGTTGTTCAAGTGCTGGCATAAGCGTCTCAGGGACAAAACGTCCACCATAGCCTACTTGTCCATCTTCTATACTCCCAAAATGTCCTAAGTCATCTGGATCATGCGGGCTTGGTTTTGGAATATATATTTCATTATGTAAGTTCATTTATTTCTCTTGTGTATTATTGGATAGATTATATCCAATGAGAGGTTAGAAATCGCCTTGTATTGAGTGAATCAGCTTTACTGGATCAAACGATATAGGCAATCTCAGCCTGTGAGTCAAGTCTCAT
>CAKZWP010000129.1:0-4197 GCA_937921845.1 uncultured Sulfurovum sp. | reverse complement strand
GTAAGAGTGATATCACTCCTATGGTAGAGAGTATTAAAAGTGTTCTATAATATAGAGAACAAAACGATAAATTTAAAGATTGGATAGAAAAAATGGCTACAGATAAAGCATATAAAGTTCTTGCATTGGCACAGGACATTTCAAACAACAAAGCAAAAGAATTGATAGACAGAGGACTTGTCTATGTTGAAGATAAAAAAGTAAAGATTGCAAGAGCTGAGATTCGTACAGATACCATCTTTCGTATAGAATACCCTGAGGATATAGAGATACTCTACGAAGATGAAGATATCATTGCTGTAAACAAACCGGCACAAGTTGACAGCTATGAGATTCAAGATTCCATAGCAGGTGCAGAACTGCTGCACAGACTCGATAGAGATACATCAGGTGTACTGCTATTAGGAAAAAACAGAGCGTTTATAGAACGTGCCATTAAAGAGTTTAAGAACCGTAATGTAGAAAAACATTATGTGGCATGGATCGAGGGTGTGCTTTATGAAAAAGTGGAGATAGACGAACCTATTTTTACGGTCAAGAAAGGTAAAGCATTTTCCATGATAGACCCGGTACGTGGTAAAAAAGCACATACCATAGTAAAACCCGAAGAGGTACAAGGTAAGAAATCCAAAGTGAACATAGAGATCACAACAGGAAGAACACACCAGATCCGTGTACACCTTGCACACATAGGACATCCTATAGTAGGTGACGAACAGTATGGAAGCCGTACACAATCAAAACGTATCCTTTTGCACTCTGCTAAAATGAAAATTCTTGATTATGAGTTTAATGCAACAGAGCCGAAAGATATCGCGAGATATAAGTAAATCTTAGATAAAATCGCAACATTATATTGAGAAAATAGAGAAGAAATAAGGTAGGAAATGTTTGATACTTTAACCGACAGTTTTAAAAATGCTATAGGAAAAATTCGTTTTCATGATGATGAAAAGGCACTTAAAAAGGCAACTGCAGAACTTAAAAAATCACTGCTTAAAGCGGATGTTCATCATAAAGTAGTAAAAGATCTCATCACTTCAGTAGAGCTTGAGACGAAGCAACATGGAGTAGGTAAGGATAACTTCCTCAAAGCACTTCAAGATAAATTAACAGAGATTCTTACCATAGAAGGTGCACCAAAAGGGTTTACCTTTGCATCTAAACCGCCAACTGTTGTACTGATGATCGGTTTACAGGGGTCGGGTAAAACAACGACTACCGGTAAACTGGCGTATTTCCTTAAAGAGCAGAAAAAGAAAAAAGTACTTGTTATTGCAGCTGACCTGCAAAGACTTGCTGCGGTAGAACAGCTCAGACAGATTACTGCCGGTATAGAAGTAGAACTTGTAGCAGATGAGAGTGCTACCCCTACGCAAATAGTAAAACGCGGTCTTGAAAAGGCAGAGAAAGAACTTTATGATGTAGTTCTTATAGATACAGCCGGACGTTTGGCAATTGATGATGCACTGATGGATGAACTCGCAGAGGTTAAACAAGTTGCTAACCCCGATGAACTGTTTTATGTAGCTGATGCAATGACAGGTCAGGATGCTGTGAGAACAGCACAAACCTTTAAAGAGAAGATAGGCATCACAGGTGTCGTACTTTCCAAGTTTGATGGGGACTCCAAAGGTGGGGTGGCACTTGGGCTTACTCAACAGGTTGGCGTACCACTTCGTTTCATTGGTGCAGGTGAAAAAATGCCTGATCTTGAACAGTTTATTTCAGACAGAATTGTAAGCCGTTTAATGGGTGCGGGAGATGTTGAATCACTTGCAGAAAAAGCGGCAGCTGCCATAGACCCTAAAGAAGCAAAGAAGTTTACACAGAAGATCAAAAAAGGTCAGTTCAATTTCAATGACTTCTTGTCACAAATGGAGCAGATGAAAAAGCTTGGAAGCATGAAGTCCATCATGGGCATGATCCCTGGAATGGGTAACATGGCTAAACAGATAGGTGATATGGATTTGGAAAACTCCGATGAGATCAAGATGATCAAAGCGATGGTTTCTTCTATGACACCTAAAGAGAGAGAAGACCCGGATCTGCTCACCAACACACGTAAAAGACGTTTGGCAGCAGGTGCTGGACTTGACCAGGTACAGGTAAACCGTGTACTTAAGCAGTTTAAAAATGCTGCAAAGATGGCGAAAAAGATGTCAGGCAAAGGCGGCATGAAACAAATGCAAGACATGATGGCACAGATGCAAGGCGGTGGTGGTTTCCCTGGTATGCCACGCTAAGATCTGATGGGCTTCTGTATGAAGCTTATACAACTACTACCCTGATACGTGAGAGAACCATAGAGTTTAATAAAATCTTTATAAATTTTATGGTAAAATCGCGTTCCAAAAGAATTTATGAAGTGTTGATGAGTGTTTTAGTCATTAAAAAACAGTTGTCAGTACTTGTTACGAAAATGCATAGCTTTCCTCAAGATAAGCATTAAAACAAATGAAAAAACAAAAGGATACAATATGACAATGATCAGAATGACAAGAATGGGTAGAAAGAAAAAGCCATTTTATAGAATCGTAGTAACAGACAGCAGAAAAAGAAGAGATGGTGGTTGGATCGAAGCAATTGGTCACTATAACCCAGTAAGCGCAACTAAAGATCTTACTCTTGATGAAGAGAGATTGAACTACTGGTTAAGTGTTGGTGCACAAATGAGCCCAACAGTAAAAAGACTAGCAGGTAAAAAATAGTCTTAATGGTTAAAGAATTCTTGCTCTCATATACCAAGCTTTTGGTAAACAACCCTGAAGATATCTCCATAGAGATCGCAGAGGTTGGTGAGGGTTTCGATGAGATTACCATCTTCGCAAACAGTGAAGATATAGGTAAACTTATCGGTAAAGAAGGAAGAATGATCAATTCTATCAAAACAGTCATCTCCGGCTGTAAAGCAAAAGGCGGTAAAAACTACCGCGTTAATGTAAAAGCTTCAGAGTAACAACTTTATGTCTAATGACGATTCTCTTATCGCTCAAATAGGGCGTACTATTGGACTTTGGGGCGATCTCAAATTTCATCTTCATACAGATTTTCCAGAACAGTTTAAAATAGGTAATACCTATAAAAGTAACCGTGGCGATCTTACTATCGCAGATATTAATTTTACGCGTGGGACTATTCGTTTTACAGGGTATGAAAGTATTGATTCTGCAAAAAAGTTGACCAATACCAAACTTTTTGCCAATGAAGAACAAACAAAAGAAAATTGTGAATTGGGTGAAGGACAGCACTTTTGGTTTGATGTGATCGGTTGTACAGTCAAACAGGATGATGAAGTGCTAGGTAGTGTAGATGACATACAACGTATGGCAGATACTGATTATCTTTCTGTGACAACAGATGAGCATTTGGTTGAAGCAGGCTTGTCTAAGAACTTTTTACTCCCTTACATAGAACGTTACATTATCAAAGTAGATACAGAAGAAAAAATAGTCTATACAAAAGACGCTAAAGACATTTTAGAGGCTAGTTAATACTATGCATTTCTCTTTCGTTACACTTTTTCCCGATCTTATCAAAGGGTACTTTTCTGAGAGTATCTTAAAACGTGCCATCGAAGATGAAAAGATCTCTATAGATTTTTACAATCCACGTGATTTTACTACCGATAAACACAACCGTGTCGATGCACCGATGATAGGTGGAGGAGCAGGTATGCTTATGACTCCACAACCTTTGATGGATACACTTCATAAAGTAAGAGAGACATCCCCCAAAGCACATATAGTGTTTGTGTCTCCTGTAGCTAAACCATTTACGCAAAACGATGCAAAACGTTTAGCCAAAAAAGAGCATATTGTGTTTGTTAGTGGACGTTATGAAGGGATAGATGAGCGAGTCATAGAAGCTCAGGCGGATGAACTTTTTTCTATAGGAGATTTCATTTTAACCGGTGGAGAACTGGCAAGTATGGTGGTTTGTGATGCTATTAGCCGTAATGTTGAAGCGGTATTGGGTAACAGTGATTCTTTAAGTATAGAGAGTTTTGAAGAATCACTTTTAGAAGCCCCTTCTTTTACGAAACCTAAAAATTATGAAAACAATGAAGTAGTTTCAGAATTTCTAAAGGGTAATCATAGTAAAATCACGGACTTAAAAAGAGGGCTTGCTTTGTGTAAAACAAAGTATTTTAGGCCAGACTTATACAAAAAAGGTATAACACATGAGAAATAAATA
>CAKZWP010000128.1:0-3074 GCA_937921845.1 uncultured Sulfurovum sp. | reverse complement strand
TTGGTGAAAAGAAGACCATAGAGCTGCTTGAATACATGAAAAGCAAACCCAATGCATTTTTACGTACTTCTCTCATCGCAGGTCACCCTGGAGAAAGTGATGAAAGCTTTCAAAGACTCTGTGACTTTATGGAAACATTTGGGTTTGACAGATTCAACACTTTCCATTACTCTAACGAAGAGACTACCTCTGCTTATAACCTGGAGCAGGTAGATGAAGAGACTATCGACCAGAGAGCACAAACACTTGGGGCTATCGCAGAAAAAAGCACACTTGCTTCACTTGAAAAAATGGTGGGTCAAACTGTGACTGTTGTCATAGATGGGGAAAGTGACGAGCATGAGTACCTGCTTTCAGCCAGACCATTGATCTGGGCAGTGGATATCGATGGAGAGATCCTCATCAATGATACTTCTGACCTGCCTGTAGAATATGGGAAAAGATATGAGGCAAAAGTGACTGAACTCGCAGGTGATCAATTGCTAGCAACACTTATCAAAGCACTCTAGATAGACTTATGTTAAGACTTGATGTCTCACACCTAAAAGAAAAAAAGAACTTATTGGCTTTTTCTGCTGGTGTAGACTCCTCTGCCCTTTTCTTTTTACTTCTGCAGCATAACATCCCTTTTGACATCGCTTTGGTAAATTATGGTACAAGAGCCAACTCTGACATAGAAGCGTTACATGCTCAAGCGTTAGCCAAACAATACAACCTAACCTGCCATACTATCAAAGCACCACCTTTTACAACTCACTTTGAACAAAATGCCAGAAAGTTTCGTTATGATTTCTTTGAAAAACTCATCGAAAGACAGCACTATGACACACTTCTTACTGCCCACCAGCTAAATGACCAGCTGGAATGGCTTCTTATGCGTCTAACCAAAGGAGCTGGTATTTCAGAACTGGTCGGGCTTGAAGAAGTAAGTAAAAGAGAGCATTACACTTTAGTACGTCCACTGCTTGCGTACAGTAAAGAAGAATTATTGGCTTATCTACAAGATAACAACTATCCTTACTTTGTGGATGAGAGCAACAGTGATGAAAAGTATGAGCGCAACCTTTTTAGAAAACAGTTTTCTGATCCTCTTATGGCAGAGTATAAAGAGGGAATCAAGAGAAGTTTTGACTATCTCAGACAAGACAAGAAACAATTAAAAGCAAATTTTGAACTTATCTACGCTCAAAAAGAGTTGCGTGTCATCAAACTTCATACCCTTCAAGCAAAAGTAAAAGCCGCTGATCTTACACTTAAAGAACTTGGGTACTTACTCTCTGCATCCCAACGAAAAGAAGTAGCAAATGAAGAGAGTTTAGTTATAGGTGGAAAATGGGCAGTAACACTTCAAGATAATCTGCTTTATATTACACCCTATCTTACAACGGATATGCCTAAAAAGTTCAAAGAAGCCTGCAGGGTCTTAAAAATACCTTCTAAAATACGTGCCTACTGTTTTGAAGAAGATATCGATATACAATCCTTACAATTCATCTGATGCCAAGGGGTGTGCTTTCATATACTCTTGCATTTTTTTCACAGATCCCAGCTTCGTATAAACCTGCGTCGTTGCCATCGTTTCATGTCCGAGCAGTTCACTCACATCTGAGATACGCGCACCGTTATTGAGTAAATGTGTGGCAAACGAATGTCGTAGTTGATGGGGTGTTACTTTCAAACCCTGTGCCTTAAAAAGTTTTGTCAGAATGTAACGTAACTGCGCAGAGTTCATTGGTGCATTGCCTTTTTCAAACAAATACTTTTTAGGAGATCTTCTTCTTACATACAAGCTAATGAGTTCTTGTAAGCTACCCAGTAGGGGTAACTCTCTTACTTTATTGCCTTTACCATGGATCTGTATCCATCCCTCTTTGATATCTTCAAGTTTAAGCATACTCAGTTCAGAGATACGTAACCCTAATCCATAAAGCATAGAAATAAGTAATTTTTCCTCTAAATTGGCTTGACTCAATACCTCTTCTATGTATGTCTCTTCTATGGGCTTAGGGAGGCTTTTAGGTACCTTTATAGACTCATCTCCGATCAGTTTAATACGCATATGACACTGATCTTCCAGATATTTTGTAAACGAGTGTACTGCAGAGAGTTTTTTCACGATGGTTTTTTTATGATTTTTAACAATTTTAAAACGAAAAGGGGTGATATCTACTACTGTGAAGCCATCTTCTTCATAGACATGACTCGCTTCGAGCATTTGCCTCAATGCAATCTCATACGTTACGATTGAAGTTTCAGAATAGCCTCTGACATCAAACAGATAATTCAAAAACTCCTCAGATGCCTCTTGAAGTTTAGATTTCATCTTTTAGTGCACCGTATGTGCTAACATTTTGTCGCTAAGAAAATTTCTGGCTTCATCCAGTTCCATCCCTTCTAAAGAGACATTTTCCAAATAAAAATCGATAGTACTGAAAGGTTTTGGAATGACAAACTTATCCCAACTTCCAAGCTGCCAATAGGCTTTAGGTATATAATTCACTGTCAATACAGGTGCTTTGGCTTTATGTGCCAAGGCTATGGCACCATCACTGATCGTATGGCGTGGTCCTCGTGGTCCATCAGGGGTCACCAAAAGATCGTCACCTTTTTTCAATGCTCTAAATGCTTCTAACAGTACCTGTTTAGCTCCCCGGCTACTCGATCCCCGTAAAGGAGCAATAGAAAAGAGCATCAGTATCCTTGCGATCATCTCACCGTCAAAATGCCGGGAAATAATCCCCGAAGCTAACTGTTTTTTATGAAAATATCGATAGGCTTGAGGGGACATCAGCAATTCACCATGCCAGCAGACAACAATAGACTGATCTTGTGTGATCTCTCCTGTAACATGAAAGTTTTTTTTGGAAGTATACCAGTAAAAACGCATCAGAAGATACCCCAGTGGAGGGAGTATAACTTTAGCGATACTTCGCGATAGTGTTTTAAACATTTAGTATCCTAAACAAGCACTCCATCAAGAGCACCCCGAGAGGTTTTAATAACTTTAACATCTACTATTTTACCCAAAAGCTCTTCACTTCCCTCTACAAAAAAGAGTTTACCATCATCAGAAC
>CAKZWP010000127.1:0-8514 GCA_937921845.1 uncultured Sulfurovum sp. | reverse complement strand
ATACCATACCCTTCTTCACCCGCTAATGCTTCACCAGAAAATTTTACCAATACTCTTTTAGTCACAGATGCACCTTTATATAATTTCGCGATTATAGCTAAATGTGGTTTAGGAGGGGTTTAAACCCTTAAACCCCTATATCTTAATCAGCTTCAGTGGGTTGATATGTTTAGAGTCTTTTGTTGCTTGAAAAATAAGCTTTTCACTTACTTTTCCTACCACATACCCTTTTTGTATCTTTGCCCCCACATGGATGGTAGGGGCAATTTTAGAGAGTCCTGCGTATACCGTATGTATTTTTTTACTATGAGAAACAACAACCACTTTACCTAACATACTGCTTTTCCCGGCAAAGACCACTTTTCCATTCAAAATATTTTGCACTTTCGAGTTTACCGCAGGTGACTTAAGGGTGATAGACTCGTTAAAGATCTTTATCTTGTAAATAGGATCCACATAGGTACCAAATTTTTTGATGAGTCTTGCTCCAGGCAATGGAGAAATCGTTTTCCCACCTCTGTATGCATAGGTTTTGGACTTTTGATAAGAAGAGTTTACCTGTCGTACTTTTTCACTCTTTTTATACACTTTTTGCTCGGCTTTTTTTGCTGCAGCTGCAGCTAAACGTGCTTTTTTTCTCTCTTTTTCTGTTTTTGCTTTTCGCAAATCTTCTTGTGCTTTTCTTTCCTTGGCACGGGCCAATGCTTTTGCTTCACGTATCTCTCTTTGTCTCTTTTTTTCAAGACGCATCGCTTCTTTCTCAGCTTCAGCTCTCTTACGTGCTTCATTTACTTCTTGTGCGTGTAAAATATTCAGTTTTGACAATGTAGATCGAAGAGAATTCTGTTTATCCACTATCTTTGCGAGTTTCGTATTATATTTTTCTTCATCTTCTGCAAGCTTTTTACGTAACTTCTCTTTTGCTAATTTTTTTTGCGCATAATCTTCTCTTTTTTTAACAATACGCTTAATCTCATTTTTTGTTTTATTACGTAAATAAACCTTATCCTCTTTCTGTTTTTTAAGCTTTCCAATATCAGCTCTCATTGTAGATAACATTTTAGTATTATGATTTTTATATGCGACATAAACTTCTTGTGAAATGATAGATTCTCTAGTAGGTTCGTGTGCTTTTTCCATCGCAAAAACAATAGAAAATTGTTCAGAAAGTAAAGAGATAAATGCCTTACGTTTTTCTGCTAAGGCCTGACTCGTCATCGTTAGATCTTTTTCAGATTTACTGAGTTCAGTTTTTAACACTGCATACTGTTGTTCACTTTTTTCTTGGTCTTTTTCAAGTGCTCCCATCTTCTTCTCAAGATAGACAATATCTTTCTCTGCAGATTGTATATCTTTTGCGATCTTACTGAGCTGCCTGCTTGTCTTTTTTTTAGCAACCGATGTAGCAGAGAGGTTTTTTTTAGATTTTTCGATCTTCGTAGTGGTTGATGCACCATGAAGTAACCCTATAGCTACAAAAAAGAGTAGGATAAAGGACCTCACTCCTGTACTCCCTTACTGCTAAATACAACCGTGTACACAGCAATAATAACGATCAGAACCGATAAACCCAACAAAATACCTATATCGCTAAACTTGAAAAGTGCTTCCTTGTTTTGCACCATGATATCTATCCCGCTTCCTGCAGCCCAGTAAAATTTGGTATAAAAGAAAATCGTAGAGACCACTATAGTCGAGAATATTGCATCTACAAAAGCTACTCTAAAAAGTACACCGGATCTAAGCATCAAAGGTGCACCAAATATCTCCATGACCTGCATACGTTCTTTGTGTGCATATTTCCAAATCTCCATCTGTTTGATAATTAAAAATAGACTCACAACAGCCATGAAAACAATAAATATTTTTAATATCAATTTAATGAAAGAAAAAAGTCTATAACTGGAGTTATAGCTACTGCCAAACGTCTCAATTTTTTTAATATTGGCATCAGCTTCAAGATCTTTTTTGATCTTTTCCAATCCTGAAGTATGAAGATAGGAATCTAACCCAAGATTATAAAAATAAGGCAGTGCGGCCAATATCTCTTTGCTGCTACTTTGACTTACACCTTTTGCCACCTCGGAGACGATACTCTCACGTTTGATCTTTTCTGCTGTGCTGATATGTTCATTCAGTGCTTGAAACTTCGATAGTTCCATAGGCTTTTTTGTTACAGCAAGCATAGAGTATCCCTCTTTAAGCCCTTTTTCATACGAGTTTGTTGTACGTTCAAATACCAGATAAAATTCAATACCCAATAAAATGGCCATAAGCGGCAGAATAAACATAAGATGATTTTTAATGAACTTCATACACACCCTTGCTCTCTATAATAAAATGTCTGTAGGGTAAGGAAAAGATCGTTGGAATTTTATGTGTTACAACCAAGACGGTGGTATCAAGTTGTTGACATGCATTTTCCATCAAGTCCCAAATCACATTTGATGAATAATCATCAAGGTTACCCGTAGGTTCATCTGCCAATATCACCACTGGATTTTTTGCCAATGCTCTTGCTACGCCCACACGCTGCTGTTCACCACCGCTTAGCTCCAATGGATACTTATCTGCATGGTCAGGCAGTTTTACATGTTTAAGAAGTCTTTGTGCCTGAGTATCCTGTACCTCTGTAGCATATCCTGCTATCATTAAAGGCAAAACCACATTTTTTTTCACTGTCCACTCATTCACAAGCTTATAATCCTGAAAAATGATACCCATATGTGTTCTAAGTTCTTGAAGTTTTTTAGGGCGTACATTTGACAGATCAAGTCCACCCACAATAAGGTTACCCTCACTTGGTTTCAACTTTCCGTACAGTGCTTTAAGCAGTGTTGATTTACCAGAACCACTCGGTCCGGTGATAAAGACAAACTCACCCTTTTTAATGCTGAAGTTAGCATCTTTAATGACTTCTTTCCCTTCTTTACCATAGGTAAGGGTAAGATGTGAAGCGTGAATCACATTAGACATGTTCTACTCTCCTTTACCGAGCATTATTTGCTCAGCTAGTTTTTGATGCGCCTGAAAGTTAACTGTCGTCTTCACCGGAGAAGAGACAAAATACCTGCAAGAGTTTTTTTCCAATAAAATGTATTTATGTTCTGGTCTGTCAAAACTTCCAAAAGCACATTTTATGAGTATGCTTTCTTCAGATATTTTATACACACGTTCAAAGTGTATAAAATACCCCTCAAAAACCAATGCTTTTTTCGGTAAACGCTCTTCTATATCTTGGGTATATTTTACATCATTAAAATTAAAATCTATAGTCACTTCTTTAGGTGCTGATTCTTGTGTACATTTGACATATACATCATATATATCTTTCTCCTGTCTAAGCCATCTTGCTTCATACTTACTTGTCACTTCCAAGGCTTCATTTTTACGCACTTCTACTTCAACTTTAGGTATAGAAAAGAAAGTCTCCAGCGCATACCAAAAGTATTTATCACTGTCTGTACGCAGTTCCAAACGTCCGTCTTTCCTTAATACTCTCATAGACTCATCTAAAAAACTGGGACTTATAACTCTTCTGTGAGGTTTTTTATCCCAAGGTACAGGGAAATGTACAAATATCTGTTCACATACATTGGAAGGCAACATTTCCAAGAACAATCTTGCATCATAGTTCACTACCCATATGTTATCAAGCTCTTGAAGTTCTATCTGCTTAAGAACCTGTTGTGCAGAAGGTGTATGTATCTCTATACCTATAAAAAGCGTATCAGGATTCTTTTGTGCCTGATACAGTAAATGTCGTCCACTCCCAAATCCAACCTCAACAGAGATCTTCTCTTTAGGATATGTGATATTTTCAAAATCTTCTGTTTTTTTAAAATGTTCTGAAGAGAGTGCACTTTTTGTATTTGATATAGCAATATTCGAAGAGAGTACATCCAGGTTCAACTCTTTTGAGACACTCTCCAGTGCCTCTTTAAGCAGGTTCACTTTAAGGGGTCTGGTCACTTTATCATATTTTAATAAGTAAGCTTTTTCATCTGGTTTAAGTTGAAGTAAAAATTCTTCTCCTGCATGTTCAACGCCAATGAGCATATCGTCACGGTTCAGTGCTGTCGCGCAAAAAGTCATCATAGGACTTGTTTCTATCTGTTGTTCTACTATAGAAGTATCAAAGGGGGTAACTTTTAAATGTGGCATTGTTCCTGCTTATAATGTAATTTTTGTTGCTTGACTGGGATAAGCGCGTATCTTGTCATAACTTTGTGCGATGATCCGGTAGCTGTATGTATGTCCACTTCTTACAAAGGTATCAATGTACTCAGCCATCAATTGTCCTTGTACCTGTGAGACAAATTTCCATTCAGACCCATCCACTGAGCGCTCTACGATATAGGTATTAATACTTGAATTTGCATGTGGTTTCCACAAAAGTTTTACCACAGAGGGTGCTACTTTATAGGCTTTCACAAAAGAGACTGCCGAAAATGCAGGTAAGGTTCTTACTTCTATCGGCTCACTGCGTCTAGACTCTTTTCCCAAAGCAAATGTACTAAACGTATAACGATAGGTACTGTCTGCATTTACGTGTGTATCTACAAAGTGTGTTGCATAACGATTACCCACAGTACCTATACGTTTGAAATTTTGTCTGTCCTGCGAAGTATTTCCTCTATAAATGTTCACACCATGTATACGATGATCTTCTATCTTTTTCCACTCAAAGCCTACCGAGTTCATTCTAGGTAAAGCATGTACTTGATCAATGGTGTCTAATGAAGGATCTGTACCATACGTCATCAATCCCTTGATAGCACCACAACCGTTAAAGATTATTAAAGAGAGTACCCAGAGTATGAGGATCGATTTTTTCATCTACTTCACCTTGATCAAAATTTTTAGATATATACACTTTCATATCCTCAAAAAGTGGGGCAACGAACTCCATTCTTTCACCGCTTACAGGGTGGACCAGATATAGCAAATATGCATGCAAATTAACTCTAGAAATTTTATCTCTTTTGGTCTTAAACCCATATAAATCATCACCTAAAATATGGCGGCCAAGCGTATTTAAATGTACCCGTATCTGATGGGTCCTACCTGTAAACAATTTCGCTGCGATGAGTTCAACATTATGTTGACTTGTAAGAAGTTTTACAAAAGCTGTTTTAGCAGATCTTCCATCAGGAACCACGTCCATCTTGAGCCTGTTTTTAGGGTTACGTCCTATAGGTTTATCTACCACAGTATCATCTTTAAGTGGACAATCGATCAGTGCCAGATAGTAACGGCCCATACTCTTGTCTTGCAGTTGTAAGCTGAGAGCTTCATGCACTTTGTTGTCTTTCGCAACCACCAGTGCACCCGTCGTCTCTTTGTCTATACGGTGTACGATACCATAACGCTCTTCACCACTGATAGTCGAAAGTGATATACCCTTATGAATCAACCAATCCACAAGTGTAGGCTCTTTCACAGAGGGGGCAGGATGGACCACGAGTCCAGAAGGTTTATTGACCACCAAAAGATACTCATCTTCATACAGTATCTCTACATCAAAATCTATAGGAGGAGCCACTCTTTTTTCTGCTTCTTTAAAAATATAAGAAACTGTATCACCTTCTGTTACTTTAAAACTGCTCTTTATAATCGTTTTATCATTCACACTCACAAGCCCGTCTTTTACAAGCTTTTCAACTTGGTTACGACTTACGTCAAGTTGAATTGCAAGTATCTTGTCTAGGCGTCCTGATGCTGTGGCTGTAAATTGATTCATACTTTTTTCGAAAATAATCAGTCTTGCTGCTGACAAGGCTCATCCGCCAAAAATTGTTTACGTACCCAGCCTCTTTTACCATCTGCGTCTACTTTACACCATACCGGATATTTCCATGCCATATGATTTCTTTTGGTTTGATTCATGTCATCAAGTTCTTTTTGAGTGACTTCTCTCATACATCCAAGGTTTTGGACACAACCCTCTGTAGAGATATGTGTATATATCTTCTTAGCTTTTCGGTTAGGCTCCACACTTAAACCAAGGAGCTCACACTTTTTTATAAGTTTAACCGTAAATTCTGAGGGTTGTATATTTTCATCTGCAACTAAACTTGCAAAAAATATGCTTAGCAGTAAAAACAGTCTCATAGCCCTTCCTTTATATCATCTCTGTTCCAACGTTCTGGATCAAGAAAAGTATCATCATGTATATGTTTAAATGAGGCTCTAAACATTTTGAAGATATCTTTATTCTCTTTTTCAAGTCCGGCTAACCACTCTTTGGTAGACGCTCTTGCATGAGGCATCTTCACATCTTTCAACATTGCAGGACAGGCTTCATCACCTATCACTTGCAAGTTGTTCTCTTCGGCAAAGGCACGCAGTTGTGTCTCTCTAGTTTGTATCAATGGACGTATCAGGTGAAAGCCTCTACTCGTTTTGTAGATAGGTGCCAAGGCTCTCATACTTCCGTTGTAAAACATATTCATAAAAAAACTTTCTACCGTGTCATCAAAGTGATGTCCCAGTGCCACCTTGGTAAAATCACCCTCCTCTGCAAAGCTATAGAGTGCCCCTCTTCTCATACGTGAAAAATAAGAACAGAATGAAGAGTTGTCGCGTATCGTATCATGTGAGATTTCAAAGATATTGGTGTCATATACTGTATGTTTTATACCATACTCTTTACAGTGTGCTTCAAGAAAAGCATAATGTTCATCCGGCATACCATACTTGATGGTACAAGCTTCAAATTCAAAGTTAAAAGGTGCATGACGTTGTATATGTTTCATGATATGTACAAGTGCCAAAGAGTCTTTACCTCCGCTCAGTCCCACGAGTACTTTATCACCCTCACCTATAAGTTTAAACTCTGCATTGGTCTTGCCTGCCAACTTGAGTAACTTTTTACTTATAGGTATGCTTTTAGAGGCTACACGTCTTTGATTATCGTCCAAGTTCATCCACCATACTCAAGATAAAATCAGCAGATATTTTTGCTGAACTTTCCAAAAATTCATCAAAATTAAAACTTGCATCCATATCAGCACTGTCCGAGATAGCACGCAAAATGAAGAAAGGTATATTTAAAGCATTACAAACCACTGCAACACTTGCCCCTTCCATCTCTAAAGCATCTGCTTTAAAGGTAGTAGATATCCAGTCTTTACGTTCTATATTTGCTACAAATTGATCTCCTGTTGCGATAAGACCTTCCGTAAGTGTTAATCCTTTTCTCTTAGCCACTTCTTTAGCAATATTACGTAACCTAACATCTGTAGGAATACATATTTTTCCCTCTGGCACATACCCAAAAGGATGGCCAAATGCTGTAATATCTAGATCGTGTTGACAAAGTCCATCAGCGATAATCAGATCACCAATTTTAAGCTCATCACTTATGGCTCCTGCTACACCCGAAAAGAGGAGTAGATCACAACCAAATTTGGTTATGAGTGTTGTAGCGGTTAATGTAGCGAACACTTTACCTATTTTGGAGTATGCTACAACAACTTCTTGCCCATGGTAAGAGCCTTCATAGTATTTATTATCTCCATACACAATCGTTTGTACATTATCAAGTTTCTCTATAATGGGTTCTATCTCTTCAGGCATTGCACCCATAATTGCTATCTTACGATTTGACATTGACAACTCCTTTATGTACTTTAATACTTGAAATTAATTTAATTTAGCGATTTCAGTCAATGCTATTTGTAGTGATTCCATGTCTGAAACAACAAAGTGAGGTTTTTTGGTTGCTTTACGGTTTAATCCTTTAAGTACGCCACCATGTCCAAACTCAACATAACAATCTACAGAATCATCAAAATCTGCAATAGATTGCTTATAGAGTACCGGAGATACCAACTGTTTAGGAAGCAGATCTAAGGCCTCTTCTTTTGTGTTATATGTCTTTGCAGTTACATTCGATACCACTGGCGCTACAAACTCATCTTTTAACATCTCAGTAAGCTTCTCAGATAAAGGCAACGTAGCACTTTCAAGCAGTGGACAGTGGCTTGCTACTGACATATTGAGAAGCATCGCTCTTTTAGCTTTAGCTTCTTTCAAAATTGGTGCTAATGTTTCAAGATCAGGCTTTATTCAGGCGATCACTATTTGTCCTGCCGCATTGTAGTTTACAGGCCATACTTTCAACCCTGCTTCTCTTTGTGCATCACAGATCTCTTCAACCACCTCATCTTCAAGACCAAGAGATACCATCATCCCTACATCTTGTCCAGAACATGCTTCAGCCATAAGTTTACCACGAAGATTGACAAGTTCTACCGCATCTATGGCATCTATAGCACCTACAGAGACCAGTGCCGAAAATTCACCCAGTGAGTGACCTAATGCATATACAGGTTTGATAGGCATTTCATTTTCAAAAAGTCTGTGTGCTATAGCAGATACAAGCAGGATAGCCGGTTGTGTAAACTCTGTTTTTTCAAGTTTATCATTCTCTTCAAAAAGCAGGTGCTGAAAGTCGATACCTGTTCTTGTACTGGCATCAGCCACCATCTGTTTTGCAATATCAGAGTT
>CAKZWP010000126.1:0-2570 GCA_937921845.1 uncultured Sulfurovum sp. | reverse complement strand
GTAAAAATGAAAAAAATTTTAAAGCGAGAAAAGCATGTTTGATGAAATTCAATTTGACAAAATAAACCGGTTACCTAAGTATCTTTTTGCAGAGATCAATGACCTTAAAATGGAATTAAGAAGAAAAGGCGAGGATATCATAGATTTTTCTATGGGAAACCCTGATGCCTCGACGCCACAACCTATCATCGATAAACTATGTGAAACTGTGCAGCGACCAAAAACACATGGTTACAGTGTAAGTAAAGGGATCTATAAACTTCGTTTGGCGATGAGCAAGTGGTATAAACGTAAGTATAATGCAGACTTGGATCCAGATACTGAGATCGTTGCAACGATGGGAAGTAAAGAGGGCTATGTGCATTTGGTGCAAGCGATCTCTAACCCTGGTGATGTTGCTATCGTTCCGGATCCTACCTATCCAATACACTCTCAAGCATTTATTTTAGCGGGTGCAAATGTTGAGAAGATGCACCTTATCTTTAATGAAGAAACGTTTGAAGTCGATGAAGACAGATTTTTAGCTGATGTTGAAGAACATTTAGACAACTCTATTCCAAAAGCAAAGTTTTTGGTGGTCAACTTTCCTCATAATCCAAGTACGGCGACGGTTACACCTCAATTTTATGAGAGACTGGTAGCGCTTGCGAAAGAGAAACGTTTTTATATCATTTCAGACATTGCATATGCTGATATCACATTTGACGGATATAAAACACCATCTATCATGAGTGTAGAGGGTGCTAAAGATGTAGCTGTTGAGTCTTATACACTTTCAAAATCTTACAATATGGCTGGCTGGAGAGTAGGTTTCATTGTAGGGAATAAAAAACTTATCGGTGCACTCCAAAGTATTAAGTCATGGTTGGATTATGGAATGTTCACTCCTGTTCAGGTAGCTGCAACTGTGGCACTTGATGAACATGGGTATATTCCTGATGAGCAGATTATCCCTCGATATGAAAAAAGACGTGATGTGATGATAGAAGCCTTTACAAATGCAGGTTGGCCATTGGCAAAACCAAATGCTTCTATGTTCATCTGGGCAAAAATTCCTGAGATAGCAAGAGAGATGGGTTCTTTAGAATTTGCAAAACAGCTTCTTATCCATGCTGATGTTGCTGTAAGCCCTGGTATAGGGTTTGGTAAATATGGTGATGAGTACGTACGTATCGCACTTATAGAAAATGAAAATCGTATCCGTCAAGCGGCACGAAACATCAAAAAGTTCTTAAAAGAACTGGAAGAGGCAAAAAACAATGGTTAAAATTGGAATTCTAGGCGTTGGTACTGTCGGTGCAAGTGTTGCAAAGATACTTGAAGAAAATGCTGACATTATCGAAGCAAGAGCCGGGAAAAAGATCCTTGTAAAATCAGGTGTGGTCAAAAACCTTTCAAAAGACAGAGGGGTGAGTATAAAGCTTAGTGATAACGCTCTAGATGTGGTCAATGATCCTGAGATAGATATAGTGGTTGAATTGATGGGTGGCGTTGAAGAACCATATGCACTCGTCAAAAAAGCACTTGAGAATGGTAAAGCAGTTGTGACTGCAAACAAAGCACTTCTTGCATATCACCGGTATGAACTTCAAGAGATAGCCGGCGACATCCCTTTGATGTATGAAGCAAGTACTGCTGGCGGTATACCTATCATTGGTGCATTACGTAACGGTCTTTCGGCTAACCACATAGACTCTATTCAAGGTATTATGAACGGTACCTGTAACTATATGCTGACAAAGATGATCAATGAAGGTGCACAGTATGATGAGATCCTCAAAGAGTCTCAAGAACTAGGGTATGCAGAGGCTGATCCTACGTTTGATGTGGGTGGATTTGATGCTTCCCATAAGTTACTTATTTTAGCCAGTATCGCCTATGGTTTGGATGCAAAACCTGAAGATATTCTGATAGAAGGTATAGAAAATATCACACAAACGGATGTCTTGTTTGCAAAAGAATTCGGTTATGAGATCAAACTACTTGGTATTGCTAAAAAAGTGGGTGCAGGTGTAGAACTAAGAGTACATGCAACGATGATACCACAGGCATCTATGATCGCAAAAGTAGATGGTGTAATGAATGCAGTAACTGTAGTAGGTGACCGCGTGGGTGAGACTATGTATTATGGACCAGGTGCAGGTGGAGATGCTACAGCTTCAGCAGTGATAGCTGATATCGTAGACATTGTTCGTGGAAATCAAGGACCTATGCTTGGGTATAAAAAAGGTTTAGAGAGCGGACTTAAACTCCTGCCTAAAGAGGACATTGTGACGCAATACTACCTTAGACTGGAAGTAGATGATCAAAGTGGCGTATTAGCAGCGATCACATCTACACTGGGTGAGTTTGATATCTCTATAGAAGCGATGCTTCAAAAACCTACAGAAAATGATGAGATAGCCAAACTACTTTTTACAACACATACATGTAAAGAGAGTAAAATGCAAGATGCTATTACTGCATTGAGCAAACTTGATGTGGTTCATGGTGAAATAGCCATGATGAGGATCGAAAAGTAAAGGAGAAGAGATGGCAAAAGATCACTATTTTGATATCACGGCTAAACT
>CAKZWP010000125.1:0-11691 GCA_937921845.1 uncultured Sulfurovum sp. | reverse complement strand
ACATTATTTATTTGCTTCTTTAAGTTGTTTCTTTGTCATTTTCAGTTTTTTATTGTCCATCTCACCTATACCTCTGTCCAATACATTATGTGCGATCAATTGTGCTTCACCTAATGAATGCATCTTATAGGTCCCGCACTGATAGACATTAAGTTCAGGAATGTCTTTTTTACTTTCAACTTCAAGGACATCTTTCATAGATTTTTTCCACGCTTTGGCAACCTCTTTGGCTTTAGGTGAACCAAGTAGTGACATGTAAAATCCTGTACGACATCCCATAGGGGAAATATCTATGATCTCTACATCTTTAATGTTCAAATGATCTCTCATGAAACCGGCAAAAAGGTGTTCCAAAGTATGAATACCTTTTTGTGATAATGTTTCCTCATTAGGTACACAAAAGCGTAGATCATACACAGTGATATCATCACCGCTTGGAGTACTCATCTTTTTAGCAACACGCACTGCTGGAGCGATCATCTTTGTATGGTCCACCGTAAAACTGTCTAATAATGGCATAGGGTTTCCTTCATAATATTTTTTTGATTATAGCGAGATTTACTAATAGAACTAAACACTATAAATATTTTAAGAATTTGTGGGGTTAAAGGAAGACGTCGAAGTTTGAAGACAAAGTGAATGGATTCCGGAGGAGGAATCCTCCGTTAATAAAAGCTGAACGGATATTGATAATCTTAATGCTCCTAGTTATCATAACTCAGTTATTATGAAAAAGTGATTTATACTACCTTTTCAATCAGCAAATTTTTCAAATCTTCTTTTGCATCACCCGTTAAATGAAGACTGAAGTTTTCAGCTAAAAAGTTAAAGATATCTTCATTTACAAACTGTGGTGGCTTTGGACCAAGATAGATATCTTTGATACCCAAACTAAAGAGCGCAAGAAGGATAATAACAGCTTTCTGCTCCATCCAGGAAAGAACAATGGAGACTGGAAGGTCATTGATAGGTGTATCAAGCGCTTCACTTACCGCTTTGGCAATTTCCACTGCACCGTTGGAATCATTACACTGTCCCAAATCGAGGTAACGCGGTATTCCAGTTCCAGGCACATTTCCAAAATCAATATC
Source organism: uncultured Sulfurovum sp. (assembly GCA_937921845.1). Lineage (GTDB taxonomy): Bacteria > Campylobacterota > Campylobacteria > Campylobacterales > Sulfurovaceae > Sulfurovum. Next base: position 10,600 of record CAKZWP010000125.1, on the reverse strand, counting down.
ATTGAATCTGAACTTTCCGCAACTTGATGTGATAATGACACAGTCTTCTGGGAGACTTTCCGCCATCTCTCTATAGTAGTTTCCTGCTTTTCCTGGGGCATCACATCCGGCAATAACAAAAAACTGTCTGATCTTTCCCTCTTCAACTGCTTGCAGGATTTGAGGTGCCAGTGTGAGGATCGTCTTATAGTGATGTCCTGTCACAAGAGAGAGATTGTCATCCATATTTGTATCTTCACATTGAAGTGTTTTTTCAATCAACTCGTCAAAATTATCATCTTCAATCGGAGTTCCACCTTCAATACCAACAATCTTATAAGTAAATACACGATCTACATAGTCAGCATCTTTTTTAGGAGGAATAATACAGTTGGTGTTAACGACAAAAGTCCCCTTAAAGCGTTTCATGAGTTCTACTTGATCGAACCATGCTTTACCCACATTCCCTTTTAAGTGAGAATATTTCTTAAGTTCAGGATAGCCATGGGCAGGAAGCATTTCGGAATGCGTATACACATTGATCCCTTTACCTTCAGTGGCTTTAAGTAGTTGCTCCATCATATCCAGATTATGACCACTCACAAGAATCGCTTTCCCCTCAACTTTATTCTGAGGTACTGTAACAGGTGTTGGAATACCAAATTTGCCTGTATGGGCATTTGAAAGCTTATCCATCACTTCAACTCCAGCGCTTCCTACCTTCATCAATTGCTTAATATGATCATCAAAATTAAAGTTCACATTGGTCAGTGTAAAGTAGAGTGTTTCACTCATCACATCATCGACACCTTTTGTCTCTTCTGGCTTCAGCTCATTAAGATGCTCTCTGTAGGCACTGAGACCTTTTAGGCCAAAAATCATTATATCCTGAAGGCGGGAAAGATTTTCGTCCTTTCCGCAGGTACCAACAGTGGCTCCAGTTGAACCACATCCGTTTGGTGTACTCATTTCACACTGGTAACAAAACATACTCATTATATTCATCCTTTATTTTGAAAATGTTCATATCGTTTTAATATGACTATGAACATATAGCAGGAATGATATAGGAATAAGTGATTTAACTCATTGATTCAAATCAACAACAGTAAATAAGCGATCTTTATCCAAAATTTCTATTTTACGATTATTCACAGCGACAATCCCATCTTTTTTTAGAGTCGAAAGATTTCTGGAGAGTGTTTCTGGGGTTATATTTAAGATAGCGGCAATTTTTCTATGTGATAGTTCATTTATATGATTTTCATTTTCATAGATAAATTTGCAGATCCTGCTAAATGTATCCATAGTCAGGTTTGTTGTGATAACATTTTGTAGGGCCTTGACTTTCTTGGAAAGAGACTGGATGATTTTGAGACTTATTTCCGGATTACGTAAAAAATCTTTTTCAAATAACGCATAGTCAATCTCGAGTAGTTTACAGTCAGTTTCACATATTGCTGTAGCGGGATAGTTTATTTTTTGCATATGTGCTGTTTCGGCTATGAGTGTCTGAGGCTGAAAAAAATGCAAGATTACTTCCTTGCCTTTAGAATCAACTTTGTATACTTTAACAATGCCATCTAATAAAAGTTTTAGCCTCTTGGGTTGATCTCCTTCATAAAAAATAATATTCCCCTTCTTGTACTCTTTAAGGGAAGAAATTTTGTAAAGTCTGTTAGTCTCATCCTGGTTCAGTGCTTGAAATAGTTCAATATTTATTTTCACAATACCTCCTAGAAAAAGTCAAAGTATATATTCCATTATGATCTTATAATAGCGTGATGAATTTCACAGCCTCAAGTGCCGTCTTAGATACATTATCAGTATGCTCTGATAGCGAGGTTTCATCTGCATATCCGCATGTCACAGCAACACTATTGATGTTCGCTGCTTTGGCTGCCAAAATATCCATTGGTGTATCACCTATCATCCAATACTTATTTTTATCACTTTGTAATTTTGACAAAGCTTTGAAAATAGGTTCCGGGTGAGGTTTTGGGTTTTCCACATCCTCTCTACCTACTAATACATCGAAATATGACATCAGTCCCATATGTTCTAAAAGTTCTATGGAATATTTGGCTGTCTTGGTCGTCACTACACCCAAAGTAGCATGTTGACTTGCTAGTTCCACCGCTTCTCTTGCTTCAGGAAGCAATACAGTCTTTGCACATGAAATTTTTCTATAATGCATCTTATAAGCTTGTACATGTGCATCTACATGCATATCCTCTACACCAAGCGTTGCGAACATCACATCTAAAGGATGTCCTATCTCCGCTTTAATGTGCTCGTCATCTGGTACAGGTGCACCAAATGTGCTAAATGCTACTCCAAAACTTTCCAGTATCGCTTCTGTAGAGTCTATCAGTGTTCCGTCTAAATCAAATAATATAACCATTTTTTTCTCTTCTTTTAATATATATACAACTAATCTATGTTCTAAAGCCTATCTAATATTTTTATGCTTTTTTAGATTCTTTTTTTTGATACTTGGGTCTGGATTGAACTTTAGAATAGTCACAATAGGAACAATAAAACCAACAATAATCGCTACCCAAAGCAACATACCCAGATCATCATAATTTGCAGGTACTACTACCTTTCCATCTTCTTTAATTTCTCTGGTCATGATAAAGACTTTATTGAGATATTTACTTAACAGTCCTCCTGCACTAAGTGCAATGTTCATAAGACTGGCCATTAGTGCAAACCACGTACCTTTACGACCCTCCGGTGCATAGATAGCGACCAAGGTCAACATCAATACCCCTGCAATATAGTCAAAAGGTGAAGCTACTGCTGTATCGACAAGAGCCACCGTTCTTGCATCGATACCAAGCATGGTATGGATGTCGTAATACATGGCTAAAACAGGTAAAGATAAAACGCTTCCTATCACCGTCATCCAAATCAGAACTTTCCCTATGGCTTGATTCACAATAAACTTCGAACTGATCCACATACCTACAAGTGCCAATGCTGCACCTATTTGTCCCAAGGTACCAAAAAATGCTTTGTCAAAGCCTAAGACATCTATCTCCCACCATGTAAGTGCCGGTCCTACACTTGGCATCGCTCTGTACACAAAGATGACGATCATTGCCATCTGTATGTGTCTGATGGTATCTGGGTCCAAGTCTATGATAAGCGTACGAAGAAAATAGAGTACCACACCCAAAGAAACGAAAAAGACTATTTCCTGAGAGTATGGCACTTCGTTGTATCCTATAAGTACCACAAAAACAGCAAAGAAAAATCCACCAAAAAAGATCTGTTTATTGAGCGGTGAACTTTCTACAGGGTTCAGTTTTACAAATGTCACTCCTATAATGGAAAGTGCCGGGATAAATAATGAAATCTTAAACATCGTCTCATAGCTATATATTTCAGCAAGCCATCCTTTTAATCCTGCCACAGAAAAGATAGCCAATCCCAGAGAAAGTCGGGCAAGGACTTGAATCATGGCCAACTCTTTTCTTATCTCAACATCTGTTTGACTTTTATCTACCACTTCTGTACTCATGGTGTCGGCTACGACATCCTGTAGTACAAAACCTACTACTGAGATGACAGATGCAAATATATAGACTTTCTCTTTCGTATATGTAGCCAACCAGACAGCATCGGAAACCAATCCTATCATGAGTGTTGTACCAAACACCATAAGCAGTGCACCTATATAGACATAGATCTTCCGGTTAGATCCGAAAGGAGAAAAGGAGTCTACCATCTGACCAAAGATCATTTTAATTGTCCATGGTACAGTCAGCCATACCGCAAGAGATATGAGATTTTCTGCAGAAAGGTTCAGTTGTTCTTTCACCCAAAACGTCTCCGCTACCGCTGCAAATCCACTGGCACCATAGGCAAAGTAAATAAGAAGTAGTGGAATATAGCGCATTCTAATAGCGCGGACAGGTGTCATAATAATGTCAAATAAGTTTGTCATTCAGTGTCTTTAGGCGTAATTTTAGAGTTATTCTAGCATATTTTGAATTCGTAGATTATTACTCCTAATTTCATAAATCTAATTTATAAATTTTAGGAAAAATAAAAGTCATAAAAAAGACTTAATAAAACGCTCATTCTTTAAAATTCATAAGTATTTTTAATCAATTTAATAAAATATACTAATTTTAATTTTGATTTAATCATCTCTGTCTTACACTTAATGGAACAATTAATTTAACCATAAATGATCATACTTATGGATCTAAAAGGAAGAATATGTCACGAATAATAGTAATGGGTGGTGGTGTTTCAGGACACACTGCTGCAACATTTGCAAGAAAATGGCTTGGAAAAGAGCATGAAGTGGTGGTAGTTACTCCAAACTCTCAATGGAACTGGATTCCGTCTAACATTTGGGTGGGTGTAGGACAAATGACAAAAGAGGACGTTGTGTTCCCTCTTGCACCGATCTATAAAAAAGCTGGGATCGACTACATACAGGCATTAGCTATCTCTATCCATCCTAACGGTAAAGCTGACAGTGATGCTCCATACATTGTGATAGAATCTACAGAAGAAGCTACAAAAGGTCAAACTGAAGAGTTGACTTATGATTATCTTATCAATGCCACTGGACCTAAGCTTAACTTTGATGCTACACCAGGTTTGGGTAATGGAAAAGGAGAACTCGGAGAACATACCGTTTCTGTATGTACTGCAGATCATGCAGTACATGCAAATGAGGAGCTTAAAAAAGTTTTTGAAAAAGCCAAAGCAGGTGAAAGACAAAAACTTCTTGTAGGTACAGGTCATGGTATGTGTACCTGTCAAGGTGCTGCGTTTGAGTACATCTTTAACGTTGAGCATGAAGCTAGAAAAGCGGGTATCCGTGATATGTTAGATATCAAATGGATTTCAAATGAATCATTTCTGGGTGACTTTGGTATGGGTGGTCTTCACATGAAAGTGGGAGGTTACGCTGTAAGTTCTAAACTTTTTGCTGAATCTCTTTATGCTGAAAGAAATGTCCCATGGATCATCGGGGCACATGTTCACAAAGTAGAAGCAGGTAAAATCCATTATGAACTTCTTGATGGATCTATGGGTGAAGAGGAGTTTGACTTCTCTATGCTTATCCCTCCATTTGCAGGTGTAGGTCTTAAAGCCTATGCTAAAGATGGATCAGACATGACTGATACACTCTTTGCGCCAAACGGATTTATGAAAGTAGATGCAAAATATGATGCAGGTGCGTATGAGAACTGGAGAGCATCTGACTGGCCAAGAACATACCAAAACCCATCATTTTCTAACATCTTTGCATGTGGTATCGCCTTTGCACCACCACACCTTATCTCTAAACCTATGAGTTCACCAAACGGAACACCGATCAATCCTACACCACCAAGAACAGGTATGCCTGCCGGTATCATCGGTAAAGCAGTAGCTCACTCTGTATGTGATATGATTAAAAATGGAGAAAAAGCACATCTTCATGAAGCTTCTATGGCAGAAATGGGTGCGGCGTGTGTTGCATCTGCAGGTAAAGGTATCTTTGATGGTCAAGCCGCAGCGATGACAGTCTATCCTGTTGTACCAGACTTTGAAAAGTACCCTGGAACAGGTCGTGATACAGACTATACATTTGGAGAGATCGGTCTTGCGGGTCACTGGATCAAACATATCTTACACCATATGTTCATCTATAAAGCAAAACTCAAGCCAGGTTGGACTTTAATCCCTGAGTAAGCTCAATCTGAGTTTACACGTGAAAAAATTATTATAGAAAAAAAGGAGATAAAATGAAAGATGAAGAAGTCAATTTTCAAAATGAACAATTTAACTTAACTATGATCCCAGGAAAATTCGCAAGAGCGATGAGAACCTGTAAGATTTGGCAATTTATTAGATTTATAGTGATCAACATTAAGATGCTAATCGTAGTAAGCAAAAGCCACTAAAACAGCTGTGTATCTTGGTCTCTCCAAGATACCTATTTATAGACAATTAAATTATTGTTTCTTTCGGTACTATTCCAAAGTAAGCCAGTATACCATAGCCTTATCTATATTGATATCAGGTTTTATATATGCGTGATTATAGATACTTTACTTTAAGAGTTGTTAGCTTGATAAATAAAAAGTGTGAGTTTGCAAAATGTAGATTTTGCAAGAGAAAAGCCCTTGCAAAAAGTGCCAAGGAAAAACCTTGGGAAAAGAAGTCGAAAAGTATCGACTATCTTTTTGAGAACTGTGGAGATCTTCTCGCTTTTTTCTTTCCTGGTTTCTTTCTTTCAACTACTCTTGAGTCTCTAGTAAGAAGTCCCATAGGCTTAAGAATTGCTCTGAAAGATGGTTCAAACTCTACAAGAGCTTTAGTGATACCATGCTTAAGTGCATCCGCTTGAGCAGAATAACCACCACCAAGTGTAGTAGCTCTAACATTCATAGACTCAAGTTGCTTAGTTGCTTCAAGTGGAAGTCTAACTTTCATTTTAAGTGTTTCGTGTCCACCTAACCATTGGTCAAGTGTTTTACCATTGATAAGCATTTCACCGTTACCTGGAGTCAACCAAACTTTAGCGATAGCCGCTTTTCTTTTACCTGTTGCATAAATAGTTGCCATGCTTACGCCTCCTTATTGATTTGAGCAGTGTGTGGATGTTCAGCACCTGCATATACTTTAAGCTTTTTAAGCATTGCTCTACCAAGAGTAGTCTTAGGAAGCATACCTCTAACAGCTTGTCTGAAAAGTTTTTCAGTATGGTTTTCTAGCATATCACCAAGTTTTTTACTTTTAGTAGAACCGAAGTAACCACTGTGAGTAAAGTACTCTTTGTCTTCAAGTTTAGCTCCTGAGAACTTCGCTTTTTCAGCATTGATAATAACTACGTAGTCACCACAATCTACATTTGGTGTAAATGATGGCTTGTGTTTACCTCTAAGAAGTGTCGCTACTTCAGTTAAGATACGACCAAAAGTTTTACCTTCTGCATCGATCAGAACCCAGTCACGAGTCACGTCAGCAGGTTTAAGAACTGATGTCAATTTCATGAATTTTCCTTGTTTAAATAGAACTATTTACTGTATAAATGTTCTTTTGTGGACGGATTGTACCCACTTAACCTTAAAATTTATTTAAATTAAGATTATCTTAAGGTTTCTGTCTCTATTTCTTCTTCTAATAGATAAACAATCATCCCTTCTGTTCTTTTACCTGTGATGGTATGTATGGCTTTTTGATAATATCTCACCTGCTTTTGATGTTTCAACGCATATTTTTTAGAACTCTTATAATCAATGACTAAACAGTGATCATCATACTCCAACAATAGATCTATTTGTTTCAGTTCTCCCTCAAAACTAAGAGACTGCTCTTTCGTGACTATAGCTCCATCAAGTATCTGTTGGAATGCTGTATCAGCTATAAGGTTTTTTATACGCTCTTCTATCTGTTCTATACTTACATCAGTTAACTGTTGACCATAACGGTTCTTCAAAGAAATCATAGCAGAATCCAAACTCTCGCCATCAAAGGCACCCAACATCTCTAATGTATAATGCAAAGCTGTACCGAACAAGATAGCCTCAAAATCTTTCTCTTCTTCCTCGTCAGCAGAAAGCACTTCTTGTGTACCGTAATTTGAGATACTCAACTCTTTGACTGTCTCAGGTAAGGTCTTTTTAGTGTCGTGAGCTGAATCTATTTGAAGCTCGCCCACAGACATTGGTCCCATATTGATCTCATCAAAAATAGAATCTTTAGGTTTTCTAAGAATAATAAGCCCTTCCACTGCACGGGTTAAAGCCACATAAAGTATATTTTTTCTGTCTTTAAGTTCTGAGACTTTACGTGCATCCATAATACGTTTATACGATTCATCAAAGTTTTCTCTACCTTTGGTCCTGTAGAGTATCTTATCTATATAGAGCTGATCATTATAATGGTAGATGAGTGCTGACTTATCACTATTTTTACGCGTGAGTTTATCCAGCAGTATGACATACTCAAATTCAAGTCCTTTGGATCCATGGATCGTCATGATCTTTGCTCCATGCGCTGAATTAGCTGCCACAGAGATGGAAGAAGTACTGAACTCATCTATAAACGTAGGTATGTCTGAAAAGTTCGATGCGAATTCCAGAAGTTTCAAAATGTTTAGATCTTCATCGAAATATCCAAACTCTCTCACCAGTCTGTCTACCACTTGCAAAGGACTCATAAATGCTGAGAACCAAGAAGTATCGATATCTTCCAATGACTTACCTACTTTTAACAGCAGTGCTTGTGCATCTATCTTCTCACCATAAAACAAATACTCTGCCATTGCAACAAGTGCTGCTATTTTTGGAAGATTCTTGAGTGAACTGGAGGTTTGTAAAAGTGTCGAAATCTCTTCGGACAGACATGCCTCTTGCAGACTCACACCATCTTTGTTCGTACTGACTAAAAAAGCGATGTTATTGACATCAACCCCCAACGCTAAGAGTCTTTTGGCTTGTCCTACAGCTTCTTCTATCAGTGTTTCAGACTCAAGGACCTCTACATACCCTTCAGAGGCCCCTACTTTACTCTTTTGAGGTACATAGTTTTCCATTGCTGGCTCAAACCATCGATTGACCTGTTCTACGACATTTCTGGAACTTCTATAATTGGTATCCATGGGTTCTATGTTCACTCCATAGTGTTCCGCCACTTTATCAAACAGCTCTTCGACCCCACCCCTAAAACGGTAAAGGGACTGTTTGGTATCTCCCACATAAAAAAAGCTCTTAAATTCACTCTGACCATGCCCTGCAAATATCTCATCTATGAGCGGCTTCAGTAGTAAGAACTGTAAAGTAGAGGTATCTTGAAACTCATCAAGCAGTATATGTTTGAACTTAGAGTCTATCTTGAAATACAAAAACTCTTTACTGAGGCTTTCATGTAAGAGTCGGTAGGTAAAATAAGTCAGATCATCAAAACTCAATACACCAGAAGACTTTGCATTGGTGATAGTCGCATTTTTATAGTAGTCATATATCTTGAAGAGATTATGCAAGACGATGGCTTCTTTGACTTGTGACCACAGGGCTAACTCTTTTTTGAGAAAAGTGTAGAGTCCTTCTATCTCATCGTTGGCTACTTTTTTAAACCATGAGTGTTCTGCTAAAGTTTCTTTTTCAAAAAGTGATTTGGCGAATAACTCTTTGATACTCTTTGTTTCAAACTGCTTCATGCAACGTACCGAAGCCCCCGCATCTGTAAGTGCTTTTATCATCTTAACTCTGAGTATATCACATGCCTCTTCTTGTTTGACTAAAGCAAGATTCCCATCCTCTTGCTTGGGTAGTAAAGGATCCACCTTATAAAAGTTTTGCATAAGATCAAATATCTTCATAAAACGTTTATCTTCTATATCCATAGAGAGTTTTACAAGAGAAGAGAGCAGTCCCTCAGCCTGTAATTCTTCAAGGAAATGTTTTTCCAGTTCATCATCACCCTGCTCTTTGGTGACAAAGTCCGGTTCAAGTCCTATCTCCAAAGAAGCCGAACGTAAGATGGAAGAGAAAAAACTGTCAAGCGTAACGATGTAAGAACTACTGGCCAAGAAACGCGCCAACACTTCAGGCTGCTTTAGTAAAAGTTCCTCACGTGAAAGTCCAGTCTGTACACAGATAGCGTCAGTGAATGGTTTATTATTTTCATCAGCCAATTCACGCAAAGAGTCTACCACCCTTTGACGCATTTCCGCTGCTGCTTTATTGGTAAAGGTTGCTGCCAGTATAGAGCTAGGAGATTCTCCCATAAAAAGCAGTGAAATGTATCGTACCGAAAGAGCAAATGTTTTACCAGACCCTGCGGAAGCAGAGTAGGCTAAAAAAGGTTTGAAACTCATAGATACTCTCCTCTCTCACACATCAAGGTAAATTCACAATACTTACATTTTTGTAGATCCTCACACTTTTCAGCCGTAAAACGCTTTGTTTGTTTGAGCTCTATAATGTGTTGTGCCAAGAGTTCATTTTTCTCTTCTAGGGCTGTGATCTCTTCTATAGTACCTCCCTCGAGTATTTTAACGAACGCCAGATTGATATTTTGGTATTTTCCTATAAGTATTTGGTGGTAGATACTCATTTGCAGATCTGTGAGCTTCTCTAGATTCTTGGTTTTGTTTGCCGCAGTTGTTGAACCGCTTTTATAATCAAGCACAAGTGTGTCCGTAGCATTTTGGTCTATTCGGTCTATGCGCCCCTTGAAGCGTAAACCTCCTATGTCTCCTTGTACTTCTACTTCTCTTTCCACCACTCTCCAATCCGCCTTAAAGTGCTCTATCTGTGAAGTAACAAATCCCTTTAACTTCTCTTTCCACAGAAGTTTTTTATATGCTGTTTGAGCATCATCAAAGGGTAGTAGTTTCTCTAACAGAATGTCTAGATTTTTTTGCATCTCCTCTTTGCTTTCATAACTCTCTTTTTCTCTATGCACATGATCTAGGAGTAAGTGTAAAAATGCACCCTCATTCAGCTCTTCTTCTTTTTTCGCCTCTATCTTTTGTATGTAACGATAGTAGTACTTTCGTTTACACTCCAAATAGGTTTTCAATCTCGAAGCTGACCATGTAATGTCATGTGCATTAAAATGCTCTACTACAGGATCTTCTTCCTCTACAAACTGTGAA
>CAKZWP010000124.1:0-9259 GCA_937921845.1 uncultured Sulfurovum sp. | reverse complement strand
GCTGCCATAAAAGGAATGATCATGATCGCCAAAACGATTCCCGCAGTTAAAAGCCCTACTCCATTACCGCCTACAGTTTCCTGCACGATTGGCGCAAAGTAAAAAAGTCCCCACATACCATAGATGATACTTGGAATGGCTGCAAGTAACTCGATAGCTACCGAGACAGGCTTTACCAGTTTTTCAGTAGCAATTTCTGTTAGAAAAATTGCGATTCCCATCGCCAATGGTGTTGCAATGGCCATAGCGATAAGCGTACTGAGTAAGGTACCAATGATAGGTATATACCCACCAAAGATACCACCTTCATCATCTTCATCTGCTTCCCAGGTTTCATTGTACAAAAAGTCAAAACCAAATTCATGTAAGGCATCTTGCGCGTAAGAGAAAAGTACAGCAAAGATCCCCACGAGGATAAAGAATGAGAGTGTTGCAGAGAAAAAAGAGAAATTCTTAAAGAGTTTACCACTCATGTATTGCCTTCATTATTAATTGAGGGGGATTTTAGTAAAAGTTGATAACAATTTGGTTACAGATCATATCTAAGCTGTTATAAACGTATTCAAGGAGTTACAAAATAGATGTGATTTGAGGGAGAAGCTCTCTAAAAAGAGAGCTTGGTTTTGTGGTGTTTTTGAAACTTTTTATTTGATTTTTTTAGCTTCCCAATATTTTCTGATCTCATCTTTAGTCGATGCAGGAAGTGGAACATAACCAAGATCTGTTGCTGCTTTGTCACCATGTGTATAAGCCCAGTCGATAAATGCAGTTACATGTTTATTAGTCTCCATTTTTTCTTCTGGAAGCAAGATAAATGTTGCTGCTACGATAGGATACGAAGTTGCACCTGCCGGGTCACCGATCACTGCATAAAAGTCATTTTCAGCTGTCCAGCTTGCATATTTCGCTGCATCTTGGAAAGACTTAAGTGTTGGGTTAATATATTGACCCTCTTTGTTTTCAATTTGTGCTGCTGCCAATCCTAATTTCTCTTTAAATGAATACTCAATATACCCAATAGAGTTTTTGATCTGTTGGATGTTAGCTGATACACCTGAGTTTGATTTACCTGCAACTACTTTAGCTGCTTTCCATGTAGGTTTTTTGCTTACTTTAATGTTTTCATCAAGTTTGTTCAAGAAGTATGTAAAGTTAAATGTTGTACCTGACTTGTCTGCTCTTACTGCTACAGTGATAGGTTCATGTGGCAATTTTAAACCAGCATTTTGTGCCACAATAGCTTTATCATCCCAATGCGTGATACTTCCACCAAAGATACCAGCGATAGCTGCACGGCTAAGCTTAAGTTCTCCATCTTTTACACCATCAATGTTATATGCTAAAACGACTGAACCTACGACAGTAGGGAACATATACAGTTTGCCTTTCTTAAGTGCCTTTGGCTTAAGTGGCTTATCTGAACCAGCAAAATCAACCATTCTTTTTTTGATAGATTTAACACCATCACCAGAACCGGTTGGTGTGTAGTTTACTTGATTTTTAGTTGCAGTAAAATATTCAGCAGTCCAGGCTTTATATATAGGTCCAGGGAATGATGCTCCTCTACCTTTAAGTTCATCAGCATTTACAGCTGTCAGTGCTACTGAAGCAGCTACTGCTGCTGCAAGAATTGTTTTCAATGTCATGGTTTGTTTCCTTAAGAAATAAGTTATCCATTTTGGATTGCGCGAAGTATAAAATAACTTGGAAACATTTTGGTTACAGAATAATTTGGTTTAGTTAGGGAAGGTGTCTTTGTGTGTATTCTCCGTTATACGAAGAAAGTAGAGACAGAAAAGTTCTATCTCTGTAGGGTACTACTATTTTTTCTTTGCTTTTTTAGTTGCTTTTTTAGCTACTGATTTTTTCTTCGCTTTCTTTGCTACTTTTTTAGCTGCTTTTTTCTTCGCTTTTTTTGCTTCTTTTTTCTTTGCTACTTTTTTAGCTGCTTTTTTTGCTGCTGCTTTCTTCTTCGCTTTTTTTTCTTCTGCTTTTTTTACTGCTTTTTTCTTAAGATCTTTTGCCATAGATGGCTCCTTGAATTAATTTTCAACCATATTGCTTACTAACTCTTAATATAGAAGTCATATAGTATATATCATATTATATTAATTCCATATATAATTTTATATAATATATTCTTTTCTTACAAGAAAGTCCATAAAGAGAAAGAACCTACAAGACATAATCTGATAATAAAAAGTGAGAAATTGTTGAAGATTGTTAAAGAACGTCTATTGGAACTTATACCCTATCCCACGGACAGGCACGATGTACTCTTTATCTTCTTTTGGGTCAATTTTTTTCTTCAGACGATTGATGGTGACATTCACTGTACGTTTTTGTATAGCTTCATTTTCATTCCATATATTCTGGAGCAGATATTCTCTTTCAAGTGCTCTGTTTTTATTTTTGATAAATAGACTCAGGAGTTCAAACTCTAACTTGGTAAGTTCTACTTCATGACTTTCTATATATGTTTTACGTGTATTAAAGTCCATTACGATATCTCTAGCTATTAATCTTTCATGCTCTATTCCATTTGTACGTCTAAGGATGGCTTTTACCCGGTAAAGCAGTTCTTTAAGGTTAAAGGGTTTTCTTAAATAGTCATCCCCCCCACGTAGAAATCCCTCTTCTATCTCCTCATCTGTATCTTTTGCAGAGACAAACATCACAGGAGTAGTCACACCTTTATTGCGAAGGTAGCTGACAAATTCACTTCCTTCAACATGAGGGAGTGTGCGGTCAACGAGCATTAAATCTACCCCATCTGCCAGTACAGACTCTGCCCCTTTTGTAGAAGTTAAACCAATAACATTATATCCCTCTTTAAGAAGCTGGAACTCTTCAAGTTCCAATAGATCTTCATTGTCTTCAATAATTAAAATAGTGGCAATAGGATCGATATTGTTATCCATTGAAAAACCTTTTTTTTTCTATATCAATTTTCATGTACCAACATATACATGAAACATAAAAATAATAAATGTACCTCTCGTATATCATATATAAATCATAGCTGTAGTTCATCATGAGCTAGTCATTAATACTGATTACATACGGGAGGTTCTATGAGGTCATACTATAACAAAATGATTTCATTTTGGTAACATTTTGTATGAAGGGTAGAGAGACAAGAAAATACTATCATATGAGGTTATCAACCTGTTATATATCATCACTACAATCCCACATGAATTTTATAAAAAAGAATTACGAACTGTTGTTAGCGTCTGTTGTATTTGTAGCTATACTAGGTACACACTATCCATTTTACAAAGCTATTATTTTTCTGCTTGAATTTATTGTTATTATTGAAGTGGTAAAAATGATTGCGGAGTTCATTGAAAAGAAAAGGTTACGGCTTAGGTATGTGATTGATGTATTTATTATCTTTTTGATACGAGATGTGATCATATTGACCACAGATCCAAACAAAGAGCATAAGGAGGTACTCTTTTTACTTTTAGTGATCTTTGTGTTTTTTCTCTTTAGGATTTTAGCCGTACAGTTTTCACCGGTACTATTCAAAAAGAAACAAAAATAGAAGTGATTTTAAAGTAATTTATATCCAACACCCCACACAGGAACAAAATACTCTTTCGCTGATTCAGGGTCTATCTTCTTTTTCAGTCTGTTCATCGCTACGTTGATGGTTTTATCATGAAAGTTTGCACTGTCATCACCCCAAACTTCATCACGTAGAAAATCTCTGTCTAATGGCTGATTTGGGTTCTTGACGAAAGTATGGAGCAGTTTAAATTCTAAATTGGTCAATTCTATCCGCTTATGCTCTATGAAAAGTTCTCTTTGTTGCAAATCTAGTATGAGGTCTCTGTATTTTACTTTATCAGTAGATGTAGCACCACTACGTTTCAATAATGCTGCGACTCTTAAAAGTAGTTCTTTACTGCTAAAAGGCTTAGTCATATAGTCATCACCTCCAGAATGGAAACCCTCTTCCAAGTCACTATCTTTATCTCTTGCAGTAAGAAACATAACGGGGATATCATATCCTAGTTCACGTATTTGTGAGACAAATTCACTCCCCTCTACACCAGGAAGGTTTCTATCAACGATCATAAGTGCAGGGTTTTCTTCTTCTAAAAACTGTTCTACATTTTCAGTGGAAAGGAACCCTGTAACAGTGTATCCTTCTTTTTCAAGATGATACTCAAGAAGTTCTAATATATCTGGTTCGTCTTCAACAACGATGATTTCTATATCTGTATTTTGCATACAGTAGCATAGTATATCTTGATAACAATTTGATTACAAAAGATAGAGAGAATGGAGAATTTTTTGAGGGCAGTGCGGGCAAAATTGCCCGCGTTAAAATAATATATTATTTTTTGTATATAATGGATGCATACACTATGTTCTTCTTAGTTTGCTACACCTTTAAGTATAAAGAAGATGATCGCAGAAAGTACAGCAGCAGCTGGAACAGTGATGACCCATGCTGCAACAATTTTCTTCACCATACCGCGCTTCACATAATTCTCACGTAATGTACGTTTAATACTTTTTACTTTTTTCTTTTGTACTTTAATGAGTGCTTCTTGTTTTCTATACTCTTCAACTGTTTGAAGTTGTCCAAGTTCTGCTTTAAGTGCATGTTGTTTTTCAACTTCTTTTTGTAATTTCTCTTGCTTTTCATCCATATTTTTACTGTCAAGCCACTCTCTAAGGAAACCTACACCAAATATGGCACCCACAGCGATGTGCGTAGATGAAACAGGTAAACCAAGCTGAGAAGCGATAACTACTGTGATCGCTGCAGCCATCATAATAGAAAATGCTCTCATCTGATCAAGTTCAGTAATTTCAGAACCTACAGTTTTTATGAGTCTCGGTCCAAAGAGGGCAAGACCTACAGATATACCCACACCACCAACAACCATAACCCATAAAGGTATCGCTGCTTTTTTAGAAACTGCAAGCGTAGTCAGGGCATCATTTACCGCAGCTAAAGGTCCAACCGCATTGGCAACGTCGTTTGCACCATGCGCAAAACTTAAAAGTGCCGCTGCAAAAATAAGCGGAATCGTAAAAAGTAGATTGATCGATTCTCTACTTCCATCTAAACCTATCACCTTTTTTGCTATTCTTGGTTTAACGATGATGTATGTGATCACCGCACCGATAGCACCAAAACTCAGCGCTACTAAGAAACTAGGTTTCTTCGTTTGCGGTAAAAAACTTAATGTCTCTACGATTACAGGCCAAACTTTTTTAAGTCCTTTAACCGTAAGATATGTGATGAATGCTGCTGCCATGACTGACACCAATATGGGTACGATCTTCTTTGCTGCAGATAAAGTATCTTCTTTATAAATAATCTGAGATTTAATAACATAGAGGAATATCGCAGCGATCACACCACCAAGTACAGGTGAGATTACCCATGAAGCAGCGATCTTACCCATCGTACCCCAAGAGACGATAGCAAAACCACCTGCAGCGATACCACCACCAAGTACACCACCAACGATAGAGTGTGTAGTTGATACTGGAGCTTTAAGCCATGTTGCAAGGTTTAGCCATAGTGCAGCTGCAAGAAGTGCTGCAGACATACCATAGACAAAAAGCATAGGGTCATTGCCAAATGCATCTGGAGAAATGATCCCTTTTTTAATGGTCCCTACCACATCACCACCGGCGATGAGTGCACCACCTGCCTCAAAGATAGAAGCGATTACGATAGCCCCACCAATGGTCAATGCCCCAGAACCCACTGCAGGTCCTACGTTATTGGCAACATCATTTGCACCGATGTTCATAGCCATATAGGCACCAAATACGGCTGCAAGTACTAAAAAGCCTCCGTGTGTTGCTTGTCCTATAATGCTGTTTGCATAAAAAGCTACTGCTACAGCGAAACCTGCACCAAGAATCATCTTAACTGTGTTGTTCATTTTTTGTCCTATTTATAAAAGTTTGGGAATTATAGAAAAAAAGTATTACAATTTTGTTACCAAAATGTAACCAAATTTGATATGTTAAAAAAGGGGATTTAAAAGGGATAAAGATGGACATTTCTGCCCATCTTTAGGAGTGTTTGAAAAGAGATTAGAATTTAATAATTGCATCCAATTGTACACGCTCATAATCTGGTTCCATTCCTTCTATTTTACTTTTGCTTTCATAAAGTTTATTGAAGAAGAAGTTACCAGCAAGGTATGTGTTCTTACCAAATTTATATTTTGCTCTAATCGCATGACCTTTAGAAGCAGTACCACCACCGAAGTTATCTGAGTCAGAATATGCACCATATGTCGCATCCTCTTCAAGATCTGTATACGAGTATTTTACTTGCCAGTCACCGACATTTTTAGCTTTACCTAATTGAAATGCTAAATCATACCCAAAGTTATTGTCGTCTGCCGCTACGTTATATACAACTCCTGCTGCGACTTTAATTGGCATACCAAATGCATCTTTAAACTGTAGTTCACCAAATCCTTCTACTACATGATAATCATTTGCATACAAACCATTTTCATCTAAGGTATTACCTTTTCTTGAACCAAAAAGAGGTATGTTTCCTTTTAAGCCATCATAATAATAGATACCAGTACCTAAATTAAGTTTTGCAAACTCTAATTTTGTTTTATGTACATATTGTGCTAAAAATAGGTTGACGTCGTCTGCATCATCTGTAGCTGCTTCTTCCAAAGTTGGTTGGTTCGCACCTACAGTGATGATCTTTGTATCATCTTTAAACTGGTAATTCACTCCGTTCAATGAGACATCGTTATCCCAAACAAGTTGTGATTTAATAGGTCTGTACATCATGTATGGTTGTCTACCTACTTTGTAAGTAGAGTTATCAGACTGATAAGAGAAACCTAAAATATTGAATCTAAGCGACTGGAAAAAGTAGTCCATCAAAGGCTCGTCATCAAGGAATGTTTGGTTTCCTGAAGTTGGGTTTGCAAAACCACTTCTCATACCAACATCAAAGTGAAGATTATCTGTAATATCAATGTTTGAGCCTAGTCTTAAACGATATCTATTTCTATATGTATTGTCTTTGTCATCCTGTTCAATACTCTCATATCTTAGTCTTAGATCACCTTTGAAATGAATTCTGTCCATAAAGCTTTTTTCAGCTACTTGTTCTGGAGTTGTGTTTTTCACTTCTGCTATTCGTTCAACTGGATGGTCGATGTCCCCAGCCGCCATTGCTACTGTTGCTACTGCGGCCATTGATAATACAATTTTTTTCATCTAATTTTTTCCTCAATTGTTTAAAGTTCGGAATTATATTATGAATTGGTTACAAATTGATTACACACATGTAGCCATTTAGAATTTAGCTGATACTTTCATCCCCAATGTTCTTCCAGTTTTAAATTTTCTTGTGACACCATCTCCCTGTTTCCAAATAACCTCTTCATTTAAAAGATTCCCTGCTTTAACCCTAACTTCAAAATCATATTCATAGGTGAATTTCTCTGTCCAGACAAAATCTAAAAGTGTTGCAGGTACTTCGTATTGATCTAATTCTCTGTCTGGTCCATCAATGACACCAACTTTACGAATACGTTCTGCCATGCTATTTAAGTTAAGAAGTGCAGATCTTGTTTGCGTTTCATATCCTAGGGTAAGATTCAAAACATAAGGAGATAGGCCTTGTAGCTCTCTGTTGTCGGATGTAAAAATATCCTTTTGCTCTTCAGTTAATGTCACTTCAGAATAGTTATACGAGAAGTTACCTGATACATAGTAATTAGACCATTTTGGATTTATAAAATCAAAGTTTTTTCTTCCATCGATTTCAAACCCATAAAGTGTTGCTTCCTCAGTGTTAGCAAAAGAGTAGATAGGTAATGAAGTAGATGGCAACATCACATCTTCGATCGGTTTATCCATATATTTATAAAAAAGTCCAAGTTTTATATTTTCTCTCTCCGAGAAGAAATAACTGTATTTAAGATCAAAGTTATAGATAAGTGTATTGACAAGCTCCGGATTACCTACAATGGTAGCCACATCAAACGGGTGAAAATATTCACCCTCAGTAAACTCTCTCATATCAGGCATGATATACGTTTTAGATGCAGCAAAATCAAAAAATTGTTTTTCACTGTATTTATATTTGACAGAAACAGATGGAAAATAATCATCGATCGATAATGAATCTCGTACGATAATCACATTATTTCTTTGTGAAAAATCAGGGTTTGTCTTATCTAGTTTGTACTGATCAATATTCTGATCTAAACTCACATATCTTACCCCCAAAACTACTTCAACATCATCACTAGGTCTACTCATCCATGAGATAAAGGGGCTTGTTTCGTCTATATATCCATCAAAAGAATCTTCTGCTTTGAAAAGTGTAGCCACCTGAAACAGTCTATAATCATATGGATACGGAGGCAAAACATAATTACCGTAGATAGCATCTATTTCTTGAACTAGGTCACGGTCAGTTACTGGTAGATTATTCGTCTTATCAAGATAATACTTCTGCTGTCTGGAAACTCTCTCTTTGGATGAGATATTGATTCCATACTCAATAAATTCATCCGGGTTAAAAATTTCAATCTCATGTTTGTTTTTAAGATACATAGCATTGAGTGTATCATCAGAAGTTACACGGTTTGACAAATGGTTACTTTTGGTATTATCATTAAATGTGAGCCCACCTTCCGTAATATAAATATATTGATAGTTATTTGGCTGATAAAATGAAGCTGTACTGTTTTGAACCCCAAACTCAAGCTTAGAGGTCATATCAAAGATCTGATAATCAAAATCTCCACTGAATTGATTCACATCCAGTTCTCTCTCTTCCCAGTTTAAATTATAATATGTCATATCCGAGTAATTTGATCCTATAATACCATCAGTAACCCTTGTTGACTTCACTGCATTGTTTGTATAGAGTTTGGTATATTTCATTCTTAAAACATCCAAATAGTTATACCCTATATTCAGCATACCCCCATGAGCAATAGACGTACCGACCTGATCGATCGTACCATATTTAGTCGCTTCTGGCTTTTGATTACCATCTGCATCATAGTCATACCCATAAAACTCTTCAGGGACATATTTACTGTCCTGAGCATACGAATAGTTCCCATAGATACTAAAGTGATGGTCATCATCAATGTCAAAACTTTTTGCACCTTCGATCGAACCTCCAAATCCAGGCTTTAGTGTCGATTCATATACACCATATATACGATTCGGATACATTCTAGCAAACTCTGACAATTGCTCTTCAGTAAAATCTCTTGTT
>CAKZWP010000123.1:0-3648 GCA_937921845.1 uncultured Sulfurovum sp. | reverse complement strand
CCAGGCAGTCCGATGATAAATTTATCATCTTTACGTGCTACCATGATATGCTGTCCAGGCTTCACACGTACACCTTTGAACACTACATCACAACCAAGTTCATAAATGACATCTTTCACAAAGTCAAAATCGCCCACACTCACACCACCTGTAGTCACAACAATATCACTTTTCTCTAACGCATCTGAGATGGCCGTAGTTATAGTCGCTTTATCATCTTTAATGCATCCAAGTTGCATAGGTATACCATCATACTTATTGACAATCGCTTCTAGTATATAATTATTAGAGCTTCTTATCTGGGAATCATTGGTCTGTTCTTCCCCTAATTCCAGTAATTCTGAACCTGTTGATATGATAGCTACTGTTGGCTTCTCATATACAAGCACATTTGCTATGTTCAAACTGGCCATTACACCTATTTGAGGAAAGTCAATTTTCGTTCCTTTAGGAATAAGCATCTGTCCTTTTGCATAGTTTTCCCCTACTTCTCGTACAGAAAACCCTTGGGGTACCTCTTCTTTAATGATGATATCATCACCATCAACTTCTACATTTTCTATAGGGATAAGCGTATCAGCCCCATGAGGCATAAGTGACCCTGTAAAAGTCTTGATACATGTTCCGCCTATCACTTCTTCTTTCAGTGCAGAACCCGCAGGATTAATACTTCCAACTTTCAATGTGCCTAAAGTCATATCTTCATGAATGATAGCATACCCATCCATCGCAGAGGTAGGAAACTCTGGAGAGTTATGATCTGCAATAATATCTTCAGCCAGTACATACCCTAAAGTATCTACCAGGTAAAGTTTTTTTGTTTTATAGTTGCTTATCTCAAGATTTTGTATCATCTCTATTGATTCATCAAAATGCATAAATGCCATATTATTATCCTTTCTCCTTCCATCTGAACAAGTTCAAATGAAAGACCTCTCACTTCTAGCCCAACAGGCTGATGCAGAAAATCACTACATGATTTCTCGTAAAAGCTTCTGCTGTACTTTGGAAAGATTTTCTTATTGTAACAGACCGGCACCATTCATCGGTGTACTTCTGTCTGCTGCATAGATTCGTTCGCCATTTTTAACGTCATACTTCCATATAGGCGCATTGGCTTTAAAATCTTCTACAAATTCATCGATGAGTTCTAATGCTACTCTACGTTTAGGAGAGAAAACAGCAGAAACATACGAAGAGGTATGTACAGGTACATCCCCAATGGAGTGTGCCATCTTTACAACTGCACCCAAAGTTGCAGCTTTCTTTTGCCACTCATCAAACCATTTTTGCAGTACAGGTTCATAGATATCAAAACTGAGTGCTTCTATATCATCTTCTGCACGTATCGTTCCAACAAAAGGAATATATGCACCATAATTTGACTCTGCCTGTTCATCAAGCCAGCGACCAAATATCTCTTTGGTATCTAGTGGACCATTGTAGAGTTCCACGACTTATCCACCACATACGGGAGGCAAGATAGAGATTCTATCGCCATCTTTAAGTATGGTTGTCAAGTCATTTACCATTGTATCATTCAGTGCTACGGCACATTTATCTAGCCATTTGATTAAGCTGGCATCTTCTTTGAGTTGAGCTGAAACATCTGCTAATGTTGAGGCTTCCATCTCCATCGATGCTTTACCAATGGGACCTAAAAATTCTACTTTTACCATAATTCACTCTTTCAAAATAAGGATTATTTCATCCTCAATAATGACGCGATTATAAAAGTTGTTTGCTATAATTACGCTTAAACAGGATTTTGAGAGGAGCTTTGCACTGTGTTATTTGGGTCTATTAGCTATCTTAATCTTCTACCTTTTCAAGTGTTTTTAAAACGCTATATCTCGAATAATGCCCCTAAAATGAGTTTTAGATACAAACGTTCTGTCCCCTCAGAAATCAACAAAGCACTCCAAAGAAGAGAAGTCAATGCCGCATTCATCTCTTCTGTCACCTCAGCTAAATGTAAATGCACAGACCTTGGCATCATCGCAGATCAAAAAGTCTATAGTGTTTTACTCTTAGAAGGAGAAAATGAAATTGATCCGGCATCAGCCACTTCCAATCAACTTGCACGTGTGTTAGATCTTCAAGGAAAAGTACTTATAGGAGATGCGGCACTCAAACATTATCTAAAAGAGGGAGAAGGCATTGACTTGGCAGAAGCCTGGTACAAAGAGACGGGTCTTCCTTTTGTTTTTGCCAGACTCTGCTACAACAAACATGGAGAAAGTATCCAAAAACTGGCTCGTACATTTGCAAAAACCAAAGTAAAAATCCCCCAATACATCCTCAAAAAAGAAGCAAAAAAAAGAGAAATTACGCCCAAGCAGCTTACTTGGTATTTGAGTCATATACATTATGAGATGGATGACAAAGCAAAGAAGTCTTTGAAGTTATTTTTGAATAAAAGCAAAAAAATTCGTCATCCTCGTACTTGATACGGGGATCCATGGATATAGTTGTAGTTTTAACTTGTAGATTCCCGGGTCAAGCCCGAGAATGACTAAAAAGCGTTATTCTATCGTTGCAATCGCTTTTTCTATACGCGCTACTGTTTCATCCACACCCAGAATAGCCATAATCTCATCAAGTCCAGATCCAGTCATAGAACCAAGTAGACTCACACGAAGTGGCATACCTATTTTACCAAAGCCTATCTCTTTTGTCTCAACAAGCTTCTCCATCACTGCATGGTAATCACAAGGAAGGTGCAGTGTTTTATCCCAGTTTTGTAACATAGCAGCGAAATCACCCAAAACGGTTTTAGCTTCACCCTTAAAAGCTTTTTTCGAAGATTTTTCATCATACTGACTAGGTGTAGTTAAAATAAGGTTGATCTGTTCTGCCAACTCTACAAGCGTTTTACCTCTCTCTTTGGTAGCATCAAGAAGTAACTCTAACTTATCGTGTCCATGGATATCTACGCCATACTCTTTAATAAGCAGTGCAAGCTCATCATTTGGTGTATTTTTAATATAGTGTGCATTCAACCAAAGGAGTTTATCCAAATTGTAGTTGGATGAACTTTTGTTAATATTTTTAGGATCAAAAAGTGCTATCATCTCTTCTAAACTAAAGATCTCCTGGTCTCCATGACTCCACCCAAGACGTACTAAAAAGTTCAACAATGCTTCTGGTAGATATCCCATTGCTTTATACTCCATCACATCCGTCGCACCATCTCTTTTGGAGAGTTTTTTACCCTGTTCATTGTTTATCATTGCAACATGGTTAAAGTTTGGTAGGTCAAATCCAAGTGCATTATAAACGACGATTTGTTTAGGTGTATTGTAGAGGTGGTCATCTCCACGAATCACATCTGTCAGTCCCATAAGCGCATCATCTATGGCAACAACAAAATTATACGTTGGTGTACCATCTGCTCTGGCAATGACAAAATCATCTACTTCAGATGCTGCAATGTTCATCGCACCTTTAACACCATCCACAAAAAAGATAGTCCCTTCCTGTGGCGCTTTTATACGGATAACCGGTTCAACACCTTCTGGTGGTGTACCCGTAAAGTCACGATAACGTCCATCATAACGTGTACGCTCTTTTTTAGCCATCTGTTCTTCTCTAAGCGCGGTAAGTTCTTCTTTGCTCATATAACACTTATAGGCTTTACCTTCTTCA
>CAKZWP010000122.1:0-5097 GCA_937921845.1 uncultured Sulfurovum sp. | reverse complement strand
AATAGCCGCTTTAATTTTATCTGTAAAATATCTAACATCTATCTTTTCCTCTTTTTTAGAGGTGAGTACCCAACCATACCCTTTATTTTGTTTACCGTAGTAGCCTTTTGCAATGAACTTTTTTCTTTCATCTAAAAGGTTGACTAATGTACCTTCTGCTTTTACTTTACTCAAATCAACAATAGAGTCTTTTGAAATAAGTGGATAACCGTTCATATAATTTTTAACATATTGTGGTTTGATTGTTAAGTCTATTGCTTTATTCATATTCATCCTTGATAGGTACAGACTCTACACCGACATAGAACTTATCTTGTTCTACCTCAGAAGTGGTGTAACGAAGGGAACAGCCTCTTAAAATAAGAGTTGTTTAACTAGTCGTTTTGGTTCGTTTATTACTTTAACTTCTCAGCCACAAGTTCATTAACCACTTTTGGGTTTGCCTTGCCCCCTGTGGTTTTTAATACTTGTCCGACAAAGAAGCCTAAAAGCTTGGTGTTACCTGCTTTAAACTTAGCAACATTATCTGGATTTTTTGCAATAACTTCATCAATAATAGGTGAAATTTTAGAAGGGTCACTTATCTGTATAAGTCCTTTAGCTTCAACTATTTCTGTTGGATTCTCTCCACTTTTAGCCATCTCTTCAAACACTTGTTTAGCTATTTTACTTGAAATAGTTCCATCATCAATCATCTTTGTTAGTTCACCAATTTGTATTGGACTATATTTCAGTTCATCTACTGACTTTTCTTTTAATTCTCTAGCTATTTCATTTGTTACAATATTAGCTAGTCCCACTGGATTTGGACTAGGTACAGATAAATTTAGAGATTCATAATAAAAGTCTGAAAGTATCGCATCACGCGCTAGTGTATTAGCAACTTCACTGTTTAGTTTAAGTTCATCAATGTACCTATCAAATAGTTTTTGTTCAGCTTCACTCATAGGTGCTACTTCACCATCTACTTGCACTTTTTTAGCTTGAGTCTTAGGTGCATGTGCAGTTGTTTTTTTATTTTTATTTTTAGCCCAAGAGTCTTTAAGACCGACGATTTTATTAAACACAGGTGCTTCATCCGTGTAGTCAATAGGGTCAGCATAAAAATACCCCTGTCTTTCAAACTGGAATCTCTCATCAGGTTTCTCTGTTATTACAGCAGGCTCAATAAGAGCATTTTTGATAACTTTTAAAGAGTCTGGGTTTATATCTTCTACTCCCTCAGGGGCTTCATCTTTGAACAGTCTATCATATAGTCTTACTTCAACTTTTTTAGACTCGCTTGCATCTACCCATTGGATTGCACTTTTAACCTTGATACCACTCGTATCTGAACCACTTTTAGAGTCAGGGTGATACTCTGCTTTTATCTCTGTGATATTACCATTAGCATCTTTAATCACTTCCTTACAAGTGATGATATAAGCATGTCTAAGTCTCACTGGTTGCTCTGGTGTAAGACGAAAGTAACCTTTTGGAGGGTTCTCCATAAAGTCATCACGCTCAATATAAATTTCCTTTGAGAAAGGGATCTTTCTTGAACCCTCTTTAGGCACATCATGTGGGTAGTATGGAGCATCTATCTCTTCAGACCCTTCATAGTTCTCGATGGTTACTTTGAGTGGGTCAAGCACACACATGACACGTGGTACTTTTGTATTTAGATCATCTCTTATAGTAAATTCAAGCTGCGCAACATCCACCATTGAATTTGCTTTTGCTATACCTATTTGATCACAGAAGTTTATAATAGACTCTGGAGTATAGCCTCTTCTTCTATATCCAGCAATTGTTGGCAGACGAGGATCATCCCAACCACTAACCTGTCCACCCTCAACAAGTTCTAAAAGCTTTCTTTTACTCATCACCGTATAGTTGATACCGAGCCTTGCAAACTCATGCTGGTAAGGTCTTGGTGCCGTTAATCCAAGAGTGTCAAGTACCCAATCATAAATATCACGGTTGTTTTCAAACTCTAGTGTACAGATAGAGTGAGTAATGCCTTCAATATAGTCAGACAAGCAGTGACCAAAGTCATACATCGGGTAAACATGCCACTCATCTCCTGCTCTATAATGGTGTGCATGTCTGATACGATATAAAAGCGGATCTCTCATTTTCATATTGGCTGCAGACATATCAATTTTTGCTCGAAGGACGTGTTCACCATCTTTGAACTCACCGTTTTTCATTCTCTCAAAAAGGTCTAGGTTTTCTTCAACACTGCGCTCGGCGTATTTACTTCGTTTTCCAGGTTCTGTAACAGTCCCTCTATATTCACGAATTTCTTCTTCACTTAGACTATCAACGTATGCCTTGCCCATTTTAATAAGCTCTACAGCATAATCGTATAATTTAGGGAAATAATCAGAAGTATAACGTACACTATTATCCCATTCAAATCCAAGCCACTCTACTGCATCTTTGAGAGCCTCAACATATTTCGTATCTTCTGTAGTTGGGTTCGTATCATCCATTCTAAGGTTGCAGAGACCATGATAGTCACGTGCAATACCAAAATTTATGCAGATAGATTTAGCATGTCCAATGTGAGGAAAGCCATTAGGCTCTGGAGGAAATCTTGTGTGGACCTCTTTATACTTGCCTGATTCTAAGTCCTCTTCCACTATAGTGCGTAAAAAATCTTTGCTCTCACTCATTATTATTTAACCTTTTTATATAAGTGTTGTATTTTATCTAATTAGAGCTTATCACCTCTTAGATAAAGAGTTTTGGCTTAATAAGAGAAAAAAGTAGTGTAGTTGGTATATGTAGACAGTTGGTAACCAGAGAAGTTCTCCAAAGTAAAAAAACTATAGCTGATGCTATGATTCTTTAAAAGATTTATAATTTAAACCCACTATAATAACACTACTAATAAACCCAAAACTTTTGGAGTAAGATAAATGCTTAGATTTGCCACCTCTCCTACTGGAGATATGCACATAGGTACCCTACGTGTTGCCATACTTAATTACCTTATCGCACAGCAGCGTAAAGAGAGTTTCATCGTCCGTATTGAAGATACAGACAAAGAGCGTAATATAGAAGGAAAAGATACTGAGATCATGCAGATCTTAGAAAAGTTTGCCTTGAATCATGAGAGTGTTTTTCATCAAAGTGAACATTTACACATGCATCAGACACTTGCTATACGTTTACTTGAAGAAGGAAAGGCTTTTATTTGTACCTGTACAGCAGAGCAACTCGAAGCAGACAAAGAGACAGCAAAAACACAAAAAGTAGCCTACAGTTACTCTGGACAATGTTTTGATGTGGATAAAACGGAGCATTCAAAATTAAAAGAGAGTGGTATCCCTTTTGTTGTCCGTATCAAGAAACCAACCGAAGCGATAGTCAATCATGACCTTATCAAAGGGGATATTACTACCGCACCGAATGAAGTAGACTCTTTTGTGATCTTACATACTGATGGTACACCAACTTACAACTTTGCTTGTGCCTGTGATGACATGATAAGCGGTGTAGACTTCATCGTTTCTGGAGAAGACCACCTCTCCAACACAGCAAAACAGATACATATCAAAAAACAACTGGGATTTGACCAAGAAACCATCTATGCACACTTACCCATCCTTTTAAACTCTTCAGGTAAGAAGATGTTAAAACAGGATGATACTTCGTTAGTCAAATGGTTGTTTGGAGAAGGGTTTATTCCTGATGCTATCATAAACTACTTGTTACTTTTGGGAAATTCTAAAGCACCAGAAGAGATCTTTACCCTACCTGATGCCATAGAGTGGTTTAATATAGAGAATATCTCAAAATCTGAAACAATATTCGACATAGATAAACTGCGTTTCGTTAACAGAGAGCACCTCAAACGTATGGATGACAGACAACTCTCTACACTCTTTGGATTTGCAGATGCAGACATCGGAAAACTGGCCAAAATCTACCTTGAGGAAGCCAGCACAATTAAAGAACTTATTGCCAAGATAAAACCAATCTTTGCAGCTAAAGATTTTGAAGGTGAATGGGGTGATCAAATGCATACAATGGAAGACATCATCCAAAATGCTCCTATGATAGATGACTTTAATGAATTTAAAGCACACATCATGCAAGAAAGTGGACTTCAAGGCAAAAACTTCTTTACACCTCTAAGACTCATTCTCACAGGTGCCGAACATGGACCTGAACTCTCTGAGATCTATCCACTTATCAAACCATACTTATTGGAGGTAGCATCATGAATGCTCTTATCTACGCCATTGTACAAACACTACACACCGTTATGAACCTTTACATCTGGATAGTCATCATCGCTGCACTACTGAGTTTTGTACGACCTGATCCCTATAACCCTATTGTACAGGTACTCCACCGTTTAACAGAACCTGTAATGAGCTTTATCAGACGTAAAATGCCATTTGTTGTATTTTCAGGTATTGATCTCTCACCACTGGTTGTGATCTTAGGTCTTCAATTGGTCGATAATTTTATGATGCGTGCTGTACTGGGGTAATAGATGAAAGTAAAATTTCTTTTTCTTTCATTACTACTTGTACTCTCACTGGGTACATCTACACTGCATGCAAAGAAGTTCACTTACTCGCAGATACATGAAATGCCAATGAGCATAGAAAAAGATTACTATATCTGGCGTTTTCTTTCACAAACCACCACTACCGCTGCAGAGGCAAACAAAGTTATCTACGAAGCAAGCAGGCTCAATACCAAGCTGCGTACAGCATACAGAAACAGAACAGGTTTAAATGTTGAGCTACCGAAAATTAATGTAACAGGAGAAGCAAACAAAAACTGGCGAACACGAAGTAAAGCCCATAAAAGTTTTAAACATGGTCTTGCCCTGATGCAGCAAAAAAAACCTAAACAGGCAGCAGGTCACTTCGAGAATGCTCGTAAAAATTATCTCAAACGTTATGACATAGACAAATCCCTCTTCTGGCTCTATTTGAGTACAAAAGATGATGAATACATCAAACTTTTACGTGAGAGCTGTCATGTCAATATCTATACTTTAATGGCAGCAGACACCATAAATGGAAGATACCCTAAAACCATTACCGAATCCCTTTGGAAAAGCAGTACCTGGGGATTTGATATCGAAGA
>CAKZWP010000121.1:0-5672 GCA_937921845.1 uncultured Sulfurovum sp. | reverse complement strand
CGCTTTTTGAATATTTTTACGATGTGTTTTATAGCTGTCACTAAAGTCATGTACCCCTTGCGCATTTTTCATGAAGTAAAGGTAGTTTGTTTTAGCCGGCTTGATCGCTGCGATGATAGCATCAAAGGAGACTGCACCTATGGGTGAATGAGGCAAGCCTTTATACTTGTATGTATTAAATCGACTGGTATCATTTTTTATACGTTGTGGAGTGACTTTGATGTGTGAATACTTACCGTAGTTCAGTGTTCCATCCATTTGTAAACGCATCCCTTTTTTAAGACGGTTGTAGATCACGGATGAGACGATCGGCATCTCTTTTGTATTGGCAGCTTCTTTTTGTATGATAGAGGCGATGATGAGTATATTTAACCACTGTTTTTTGCTATAGTTCCCATAGATCTTTTCAGATATCTCTTTATATTTTTTTTCAGACTCAGTAAGAAGAAAATGGATGATATGTTTCTCAGAGATGCCATACGGTACATAATAGGTATCTGCATAGATAGCAGCCTCAGGATAGTTTGAAAACTTTTTATAATACTCTTCTAATTTTGTTTTATCAAGTTTTAGATCGTTGGCGACAGAAGTTAAAAAGAGTTCTGTGGTTTCACCAGGGATAAGCGTTATCTCTTCCATTTTGGCTTTTGCAGTAGTGAGTTTATATAAAAAATCGATACGATTTAAGCGGGTTTCTCCTATATCTACCCACCCACTTTGAGGTTTTCCAAGAAAGATTAAAATATATTTATCTATAGGGCTTAAGGCATACCCTTTTTGAGTCAGCTGTGATATAATATGAGTAATAGACCCCTGTGGCACTAAAAGTGTCCGCGATGTTTGAATGGGTAGTGTAGTATAAAAGGCAAAAGAGATGATCAAAACCAGTGCAAAGTTTTCTGCCCATGCTATACATGTGCTTTTACGTAATACACTCATCTTCTTGGTTGTCCTTTTTATCGCTTTTTTTATGTGGCTTCTTGCAGGTATCAAATTAGATACGGTTAATGTAGCTGACTACAATGTAGATGGATTATACATTAAACTCGATAAAAAGCTTATACTCAAAGCAGATAATGTCATTATCCCCCAAAGTAAAGCGGATCCTTCTTTTGATAACATTCCTGAATCACTAGACCGTGTTAAATATATACTTACTTTTTTTGATTCTATAGAGCTGAAAAATATTATGTTTGACAATAATACAATGAGTATTAAGTTTAAGGATGATTTTTTAGAGCTTTCAAGTAAAGATTATGAAATTATAGGATCAGTAAGACGTGAAGGAAAAATGTTAAAAGCAACAATCCCTCTATTCTCTTTGAAAGAACATAATCTAACGATGAGTGGAAAGTTCACATATGATCTAGATGAAGAGATATTGTCAACAGAAGGTTTCTTTACCTTGTATGATGCATCTGGAAAATTTAATGCCACTAAAGAAGGAAATCAGATAGATTTTGGACTAAGTAGTGATACTTTTACAGACTTGAGAAGTATTATAGATAAGTTTGATCTTGTGGAAGGTGTGAGAAGTTGGGTGGTTGATAAAGTACAAGCAGACAATTATAAACTTCTCTCTTTAACGGGTAAAGGAACCGTAGAAAATAGTACATTTAAAATGGATTTCGATGCTTTAAAGGGCGAGATTCTTTTCAGCGATACTAAAATCCATTTTAAAGAAAATCTAGCACCGGTTTTAGCACCAAGTTTTATATTGACCTATCACAATGGCGGACTCTATTTTGATTTGAAAGAACCGATCTATGAAGGTATAAGTTTAAAAGGCAGTAATGTCTCTATACTTAATTTACTTAATAGCTATACGAACTTAAAACTTAAAATCAGGGCTGATAACCCCTTTGATGCCACCATGCAGAATTTATTAAAGGCATATGATATTGACTTACGATTGAATCAAACAAGTGGGAAAGTTAATGTTCTCTTTATGGCAGATATAGGTTTGAAAAACAGTTATAAAGATTTCTTTGTCAATGTTGACTTTAGTAGAAGTGATGTCTGGCTTGAAAAAGTAAAACTTCCTGTTGAAAAAGGTAATCTACAGTATAAAAAAGGATTTATTACTTTAAAAGATATGTATTTAAAAGATATGTTTTATGAAGGTAAGTTAGATGGCAAGATTGATTTGCAAAAGAAACAAGCAGACTTGATACTTGATGCAAAGAGTGTGACATTTGGAGATGAAAAAGAGGAGTTTTTTGTTTTAAAAGATCAAAAATTACCTTTCGTATTAGACTATACAAAAAACATAGATGTGGAGATACCTAAACTTTCCATAAAAATTACAAACAAGGAAGAAGAAACATCGATACGCTTAAATGATTTGAATAAGATCAAACCATACTTACCTGATACCGGACCTATTGAAAATGGTGGTGATATGGAGATTAAAACGAAAGATTTTAAAACTTATACGTTTGAAGGAATGTTGAAATGGACATCATGTTTTCTCTATGAAAAAGATGACCAATGTAAAACAAGAGTACCTTTCCAGGGTAAAGTTACGCCTGAAGGTTTGGAGATTTATGCCTTCAGTAAACGTTTTTATTATAACAAAGCTATCTCACGAGTCAAACTTACAAATCTAAACTTTGACCTTGAAAAATATTTAAATACGCAAAAGAAAAAAGAAAAGAAGAAAGAGATAAAGAAGAAAGATACAGTCCAAGAGACTAAAAGTTTGATTATCCTGGGTAAAAACAGCCAGTTAAGATATGGTGACTATAGTCTGGTGACTGACAGTTATGATGTAGAACTGAAACCCAATGGAGATATTAAAGCCATAGGTAGTTCATCAGGAGATATTATAAAGTTTTCCAAAAAGAGAGATATCTTTTCTATCCAGGCATTACGTATACAAGATAAAGCACTTCATCCTCTCATTAATTTTAAGGGTTTACAGCATGGACGGTATACGTTAAAATTATCTGGAACCCCTGAAAAGACAATGAACGGTGAGATTATTGTGGAGGGTGGGGTGATGAAAGATTTTAAAGCCTACAATAATACTTTGGCCTTCATCAATACCATACCTGCCTTAGCCTCTTTACAGAATCCAGGTTATTCTGTCAAAGGTTTTACCATAGAAGAAGGGGTGGCTGAATACCGAATGATAAAACAAGATAAAATAGTATTTGATTCGATCTATATTAAAGGAACATCAGCAACGATCGCAGGAACGGGAGAAATTGATCTGAAGAAAAAAACTATTGATATAAATCTTGCTATCCAAACTGCAAGAGAGTTAGGTAAATTAGTAGGTAGTTTGCCGCTTGTAGGTTATATCTTAATGGGGGAAGACAAGAGTATGACCTTTGGACTGAAAATTACGGGAATGTTGGACAATCCAAAAGTCAAGACATCTGCAGGAGCGGATATCTTTTCATTGCCTCTGAAAATACTCAAAAGAGCACTTGAATCACCAGAGTATATTATAAACGAATAAGAATAGTGTATAATGAAGATATTAGTTAGATCACAAGGCAGAATAACACAATGAAAAAAATTCTTTTAATCACACTGGGTCTGAGTGTTTTTATTTGGGCTGATATGAAGACTCCATACACGATACAAGATGAAACTTCAGACGTATCTACTGGGTTAGACAGTGAACTCTTACCGATGGAAAAGGCATTGACTGCTCCTGAAGAAGATGGTTTTCAAGAAATAAAGAATCAATACCGTATAGAAGATGAACCACTGGTAAAACCTAAAAACTTAGATCCAAAAAGTATAGAAAAAAAGAAACAATCTCCTAAAAGCAATAAAGCGACCAACCAAGAGAGTGAAATAGAAAGAATACGAAGAGAGTTAAATATACAAGCACCTAAACTTAGCGCAAAAGAGAAGAAAGTGAAAAAAATGCGTGAAGAGTTAAATATACAAGAACCCAGTGCTGAAGTTAAAAAATTAGACAAAATAAGAGATGAATTAAATATTGATTACCAGGTTCCAAAATATGAAAGTTCATTAGATAAAAGAATGAATGAGGCAAAAGAAAAACTTGGTTTAGAAGATGGTTTAGATATGGACAGTGCGCTTTCAAGTATCAAACAAACATTACGTTTGGAAGATAAACCAAAAAAAGATGAAGGTTTTTCTCTCAGTAATAGCCTGAGTACATTTGGAGATACCATAGGCATGGACTTGGAATTGCCTAGTCTCTTTGGGTCTACTGAGAAAAAAGATGATAGCTTTTTGGCATCGACGCCACTGGGGACTATTATGGATACAAGCACTAAATTCTATCAAGGGGCCAAGTATTCTGGCCAATCGGCACAATTCATGTCAGGGATGATGTATAACTCTTCTAAAATGTACAATACGATGTTTGGTGTGTTTGATGACTCACCTTTTAACGTTTTTGAAGAGGAGGAGGAAGCTTCTCTTTTCGATGTGTTTGAACATGGAAACTCAGTGATGGATATGTTTGATTAGATAGGATTGTTATCTACTCATTTCTGAGAACAGTTAAAGGATCCGTCTGAGATGCTTTCTTTGCCGGGTAGAGGGCTGAGAGAAGTATGATGATACTTGTACCTAAAATGATAAGCCCAAAATCATTTAAGGTAAGATCAACAGGCAATTTCGAAGTACCGTAAACATCAGCTGGCATAGAGATGATGTCAAAAGTGGTGAGTATCCAAATACCAAGCCCACCAAGGAAGGTACCAGCCACAATACCCATACTTCCTATAATAAGGCCTAATCTAAAGAAGATAGACTTGATCTCCATTTTTGTGGCACCCAGTGTGCGCATAAGGGCTATCTCTCTTCTTCGACTCATCACCGTCATAAGTAGAGATGAGATGATGTTGAGTGCTGCTACAAGAATAATAAGAAGTAAGACCAGGAAAAGTGCTTTTTTCTCCATTTCCATGGCTGCAAAGAAATTCCCGTTTTGTTGCCACCAACCTTCAATGACTACCATTTCAGGTAAAGCACTTTTTATGCTGGCTATTTCATCAAGAGGGTTTTCAGTATAGATGTGCAGACCGTCATAACTTCCATATTTACGTCCCAGAAGTTTTTCAAATGCTTCTAAAGAGGTGTACATAATCGCTTTATCATATGCTTTGAGACCAGACTTAAAAACACCATCGATAATAAAACGTTTCTGAAGAGGCATCGTGCCAAAACCGATAGCCTGCTGTTCTGAAAAGTAAAGTGTGACCTTGTCACCTTTAGGGGCATTCATTTCAAAAGAGAGTCCTTCACCTAGGACAACTCGAAACTTACTTGTTTCGTTGCCTCTTGCCTCTTTAAAAATAGCGTTGATCTTACTCTCTTTATTAAAATCCACACCATAGACTAAAGAACCCTGTACTGCACCGTCATTTTTTGTGATGACCTGAGTCGTATAGTAAGGACTGAATTGAAGGTGAGGGAATTTTTCTCCCAGTGAAGTGATGAGCGTATCATTGACTGCATTTTCTTCCAATGGAAGTACCGTTAGAGGGTAGTTCATAACAAAAAGCTTTTTCGTAAACTCTTTTTGTGTGCCATTCATGATCCCCATAGCGATCATCAGTACCATCACCCCCGCAGAAATACCTAAAAAGGCTAACATCGCAGAGATAAAGATAAAAGGGTTTTCTTTATCGTACTTGAGGTAGTGTTTGATGATGTGCCTAACAAACTTTTTATTAGGC
>CAKZWP010000120.1:0-3491 GCA_937921845.1 uncultured Sulfurovum sp. | reverse complement strand
CAGCTTGCCAAAACGATGCATGTGCATTTTGAGAGATTGGATATGAGTGAGTACATGGAAGCCCATACCATCAGCCGTTTGGTCGGTGCACCTCCAGGGTATGTCGGGTATGAACAAGGCGGACTGTTGACTGAGATGATCAAAAAACATCCGCACACTGTCTTGCTTCTCGATGAGGTTGAAAAAGCACATCCGGATATCATGAACATCTTGCTTCAGGTGATGGATGGTGCGAA
The DNA here is from genome assembly GCA_937921845.1 of uncultured Sulfurovum sp. Classification (GTDB taxonomy): domain Bacteria; phylum Campylobacterota; class Campylobacteria; order Campylobacterales; family Sulfurovaceae; genus Sulfurovum. The sequence continues at coordinate 3,255 of CAKZWP010000120.1, read as the reverse complement.
GTTGACAGACAACAACGGTGTGGTCTCTGATTTTAAAAATGTGATACTCATCATGACATCAAACATAGGTACTAAAGAAGCCAATGTCATGGGCTTCAATAAAGATACTTCTATGAAAACAGATAAAGCACTGGCAGCTTTCTTCGCTCCGGAATTTAGAAACCGTTTAAGTGCTACGATTGAGTTCAATGCGCTCGGATTGGATGCACTTGTCACCATTGTAGATAGAGAGTTAGATAAATTAAACCTATTGCTTAAACCTAAAAAAGTCAAAGTGACCTTAGGTAAAAAAGCTAAAGAGTATTTGGCCAAAGAGGGATACGATGAACGTTATGGTGCTAGACATATCGCACGTGTGATAGACGCAAAAGTGAAAGAAGCATTGACCGATGAGATACTTTTTGGAAAACTTAAAAAAGGTGGTTCAGTGAAAGTGAGCTACAAAAATGAGAAATTAGATTTTTTATTTGAGAATAAATAAGTTAAATATACTTGCCAATGGCAAAGCTTTTACGAGAAATCATTTAGTGATTTCCATGGATCAGCCTGTTGGGCTAGAAGTGAGAGGCACCCCAAGGGCATTTCCTAACGGGGCAATTGAAGAGAGGCTTTGCCCCTCTTCAAGGAGAAAGGATAAATAGTTGGCTTCAATGTTTGATGAGGATAACTATTTTATCCCTCTACTAAGTAAAGATTCTACAGCATTCCCTGATCCACGTTCAGCTTCAGATGAAGGTCTTCTAGCCTATGGGGGTGATCTCTCTTCTCATCGATTGATTAGCGCATACAAAAAAGGGATATTCCCCTGGTACAGTCAAGGTGATCCTATTCTCTGGTGGTCACCTAACCCACGTCTTCTCCTTTATCCTGAAAATTTTAAAGTACAAAAATCATTTAGAAGGGTCTTGCGTTCTGGAAAATTCTTTGTGACTTTTGATGAAAGATTTTCAGATGTGATCAAACATTGTGCAACTGTGTCCAGAGAGGGGCAAGAGAGTTCCTGGATCGTCAGTGATATAGAGGAAGCCTATATACGCCTACATGAAGAGGGGTTTGCACATAGCGTGGAAGTCTATAAAGAGGGAAAACTTGTAGGAGGACTTTATGGCATTGCTCTGGGGAAAGCGTTTTTTGGTGAGTCAATGTTCTCTTTGGTCTCTGATGCATCTAAGATTGCTTTTAAAGCACTAAGTGACGTTTTAGGCAGGAGAGGTTATGATTTTATAGATTGTCAGATGAAAACAGATCATATGTTGGGTTTAGGAGCGGAAGTGGTTGAGAGAGATCTCTTTCTTGATATGCTTGAAAAGGCGCTTGAAAAACCTACTGATTTTGGTTCATGGCAGCATTTTACGTGGGAGTACGAAGATGGTAAATAGAGATATAGGGTTCTCATTATGGTTGGATTTTGTAGAGAGAGATTATCTTAAAAATGATTTTACTGCATTGATAGAAAAAGGTGTGATTAATGGTGCTACAAGTAATCCGTCTATTTTTGCTTCTGCTATTACGACATCTCCTGCGTATAAAGAGCAGTTAGCTTCTCTCTCAGGCAAAAGTCCAAAAGAGAAGTATGAAGCATTGGCTATAGAAGACATTCGTACTGCTGCACAGGCATTAAGACCTTTATACGATGAGGGAAATGATGGTTATATCTCTATCGAAGTTGATCCTTTCCTCTCAAATGATACAGAAGGTACTATTGCCGAAGGTAAAAGACTTTTTGCTGCTATAGGCGAGCCTAACGTTATGATAAAGGTACCTGCAACTGAAGCAGGATATGATGCCATGGAAGCATTATTATGTACAGGTATCTCTGTCAATGCCACACTGATCTTTTCACCTAAACAGACACAAAAATCTCTTAAAGCTATGAAAAAAGGCTTGGATTGTTTTGAAAAAGATGGCGGATTGAGAGCAGAAGCGGTGATCTCTGTTTTTGTAAGCCGTTTTGACAGATTACTGGATGCTGATTTGGAAAAAGAGGGTATATCTGTTTCAAAAACTGGTGTTTACAATGCTGCAAAGATTTATAATCTTATTGAAACAAACCACACACCTAGTATTCGTACACTGTTCGCAAGTACAGGGGTCAAAGGTGATGATTTGGCAGCAGATTACTATATGAAAGAACTGCTTGCACCACACTCTGTCAATACTGCACCACTTGCAACGATAGAAGCATTCATCGCTAAAAAAGCACCGGTACCTAAATTCCCTTTGGAGGAGAATGATATTAACGGCTATTTCACAAAGTTAGCTGATAATGGGTTTGATATGGATGAAGTGTATAGCCAACTCTTAAAAGAGGGACTTGAAGCATTTGAAAAAGCATTCCAAGAGATGCTTGACAGTTTAAAATAAATCACACGTCAAAGGGATCACATGGAAGAAAAACTCAAGCTATATCTTAGAACAATGATCAGTAATAGTGGGAGTGACCTTCATCTTAAAGCAGGTTCCCAAGTCAGAGTACGTGTACACGGTGTGTTAAAAGTATTGGGTAAAGATGCTTTGAGTGCAGATATGATGGACAAGTTGGCTCAGGAGATCACTACCGCAGATCAATATGAAAAATTACAAACAGACAGAAACCTGGATTTTTCTTATGTACTTGGAGATGAAAATAGATTTCGTGTAAATTTCTTTTTTCAAATGGATGGTTTGAGTGCGGTTTTTCGTATTATTCCAGTGAAAATATTGACACTGGATGAACTCAATCTCCCACCGGTCATTAAAACATTTACAGAGATACAAAGAGGTCTTGTGCTTGTAACTGGAGTTACAGGTTCTGGTAAATCAACGACTTTAGCAGCCATCCTAGACAAGATAAACAGAGACCAGAAAAAACATATCATCACGGTTGAAGACCCTATAGAATTTGTACACAAGGATAGAGGTTGTCTGATAAACCAAAGAGGTATCGGTCCGGATGCACACTCTTTTTCTGATGCACTAAGAGCAGCACTAAGAGAAGATCCGGATATTATACTTGTAGGTGAAATGAGGGACTTGGAGACGATCGATATTGCGCTTCACGCAGCCAATACGGGGCACCTTGTTTTTTCAACACTGCATACATTGGATGCAAAAGAGACGATAGACAGAATTGTTGGTATGTTTGGTAATGAGGAGCAAAACCGTATTCGTATGTCTTTGGCATCTGTACTTGAAGGTGTTATTTCACAAAGACTTATTCCTACGAAGCGTGGAGGAAGGGTTGCAGGGATCGAAATTCTTAAAAAAACAGCAAGG
>CAKZWP010000119.1:0-8647 GCA_937921845.1 uncultured Sulfurovum sp. | reverse complement strand
TCATCACCTAAATATGCATTGATGATAGGGATACCCAAGAAAGAGGAGTTCGTCAACACGGCAACAAGCATTAACGCACCGGTAACTTCCTTACTAAAATGAAATAGTTTGGAAATAAACAGTGTTAAAATAGCAGTCAATATCATAACAACCCAGGCGATGATCACAGGGATCATAATATCCATAGAAAAAGTGAGTTTAGGTATTTGTAGCAAGATCATTGCAGGAAGTGATATAAATATGACAAATTTATTTAAGATAGCTGCTGCATCTTCTGGAAATATCCGAAATCTGTTTAATCCATATCCAATGACAATAGCTACTACTATTAAAATAAAATTTTCCATAGATGAATTATCCTTAATAAATCAAAATTATCATTTTAAATGAGATCCATATTTATTTAATAATGTATATGTAAGTTATCCTCCATTTTTAAGTAGGGAGGATACACAGTAAGTATTATACGTTAACAAGTGCCTCGATCTGCCCAACGATACTAGGGTCTTCAAGTGTAGAAGTATCTTGAGTGATCTTTTCACCTTTTGCAAGTGCTCTAAGGATCCTTCTCATAATCTTTCCTGATCTTGTCTTTGGAAGATCTGGAACGAAGACCATATCATCACACAGAGCAATGTTACCGATCTCAGTTTTAATGATCTGATTGATCTCTTTCATTGTCTCAAGCTCGTCAGCTACATCATCCTTATGCTCCATAGGAACAGATTTGAGTACGATATAGGCAAAAATACCTTCTCCCTTAAGATCATGCGGTTTACCTACAACTGCCACTGCAGCTACATTGTCATGCTTTTTGATCGCCGCTTCTACTTCAGCTGTACCCATACGGTGCCCAGATACGTTGATAACATCATCAGTACGACCAGTAATCGTGATATAACCGTTTTCACCATATATTGCACCGTCACCTGTGAAGTATACTCCTTTACCATCTCTTGTCACGTCACCGAAGTAAGACTTTTTGAAACGCTCATCATCACCCCATACACTACGGATCTGTGACGGCCAAGGGCGTGTTACACACATATATCCACTTTCACCCTCACCTACTTTTTCACCCGTCTCAGGATCGAGTATCTCAGCCATGATACCTGGCAATGGAAGTGTTGCACATGCCGGTTTGATAGGTGTCGCACCAGGAAGTGGAGAAACAATGTGTCCTCCTGTCTCAGTTTGCCAGTATGTATCTACGATCGCACACTTGCTTTGCCCCACCTCCTCATAGTACCATTTCCATGCCGGAGGATCGATAGGTTCCCCTACGGTTCCAAGTACTTTGAGAGAAGAGAGATCATATTTAGCCGGCTCTTCTTCCCCCATTTTATGTAATACACGTATCGCTGTTGGTGCAGTATAGAACTGGTTGATCTTATGTTCTTCTACCATTTTCCAAGGACGACCTGCATCCGGGAAAGTAATTACACCTTCAAACATTACAGTTGTAGCACCCATTGCAAGTGGTCCATATACGATATAGGTATGACCTGTGATCCAACCGACATCTGCAGTACACCAGTAGGTATCATTCTCTTTCACATCAAATACCCATTCCATAGTCATTTGTGCCCAAAGAATGTATCCAGCAGTATTGTGTTGTACACCTTTTGGTTTACCTGTACTACCAGAAGTGTAGAGTAGGAAAAGTGGATCTTCACTGTCCATAGGTTCAGCATCACATTTACCAGATTTACTTTGAATAAGTTCGTTATACGAGTAATCCCGTCCTGCTATCCAGGTAACATCTTCATGGTTTCTCTCTACAACTAACACTTTTTCAACCGGAGTTTCACCTGTAAGTGCTGCATCTACCACTGGTTTTAGCATATATGGTTTTGTTTTTCTGTAAGCACCGTCTGCAGTGATCACTACTTTTGCCTCAGCATCTTCGATTCTGTCACGCAGTGCTTCTGAAGAGAATCCACCAAATACAATAGAGTGGATCGCACCGATACGTGCACAAGCCAACATCGCATAAGCTGCTTCAGGGATCATTGGCATATAGATAACCACTCTATCACCTTTTTTTACACCGAAGTCTTCTTTAAGAAGATTAGCAAATTTGTTTACCTCATAGTAAAGATCAAGATACGTAATAACCTGCTTATCACCTCTGTCACCTTCAAAAATGATCGCAGCTTTATTTTTTTGAGTCTCTAAATGACGGTCAATACATTGATGTGCAACATTTAGCTTACCACCATCAAACCATTTCACGAACGGGGCATTAGATTCATCAAGTACTGCACTGTACGGTTCGAACCAGTCGATCTTTTCATCCGCATACTCTTTCCAGAAACCTTCATAGTCATCAGTAGCTTTTTTTACTAAAGCATTGTATTCATCCATACTTTTAATTCGTGCTTCTTTTGCAAATTCAGGGTTTGGTTGATAGATATCTTGTAACATATTTTCTTCCTCTTGTAAATTTATGTAAAAATTACCACTGTAATTTTAAGATAAATTTAACTAACTGAATGCTCCTTTATACTCTGGCATCTCCTTGAGTTTAAGATACATCATCCCGGACATGACAGCATCATTCAAGGCATCATGCTGTCCTAGTTTCGGCAAATTCAATTGATCCATGATCGTATCGAACTTCAGGTCCACAAATTCATGTGACGACTGCTTTTTATAACGTTTATAATACATATTGGAAAGCTCAATACTTTTATTGGGTATGGTCGTTCCTATAAGCTTTTTTGCATAACGGTTGATCATAGCGATATCAAATTGTATGTAATACCCAATGAGTGTTCTGTTGCCTATAAAATGTAAAAATTCTTCAATGGCTATTTTGGCATCAATACTATTTTCCATATCACAAGGTCTGATATGGTGTATTTTGATACTCTCCTCGCATATATGCTTTACAGGTGTCACAAATCTCTCAAAAGATTCACTTAACTCAATTTTATTGTTGATGATCTTCACCCCACCGATAGAAAGGATTTCATCTTTTTTTATATCCAACCCTGTAGTTTCACAATCAAAAGAGACAAACTCTTCATCTCCTGTCGCTTCATCAAATAAAAATGAGAACTCTTCATTTTTAAGTCTCGACTTTTGATAGTGGAATTTTAATTTTTCAATCATTATGCTAGATTACCTAAACGAAAATGATGTGTAATGAATTTTTTAAATGCATTCACAATGACAAAACTGTCTTTGAGCATATCTCTCTCTATCTTTCCAAAAGAAGTCACATCAATGACATTATCAAGTGGCAGATTCTCTTTTTGTTTTAAAATATGCCCTTGAAGTCTTAACCTAGCCAATAATCCTAAAGCTTCAATGAGCTCTGAAGCCATCTCTTTTTCCAATACACCTAACTGATGCAATTTCTTGATTCTTTTTACTGTAGAGTTTTCCGTCACACCATTTTCCAGAGCTAAACTTCTAACTCCTTGAACGATAGCAAAGATACCGCCTTTTTTAATATCTATATTACCCTCATCGGTCGTACGTAGTGAGGAGAACATACCGATAGGTGTTTGAAAAAGAAGTGCATTTCTGGCAAAGTAAGCCATAAACACATCTTTTTGTTTAACCATATCAAATATCTTTTGTTTTAATGGTTCCAATAAAGTTGTATCTCCCGCTACACATTTAGCATCAAAGAATATAGCTAGATCCATATAATGATCCATATCGTTACCTTCAAACCAAACCTCTATTTGTTTTTCAAATTCAGCTTGGGTCTTACACCAATATGGATTATTTACCATTATATTTCCTTCACACGGAGGAAATCCAAATGATATGAGTTCTTTTGTAAACTGATCCATATAAGGGCGGAAAAGTTCTACATCTGTGTCATTTGCAACAACCAGTGCGTTATCCTGATCTGTTTTAATGATCTGTTCATCTCTTCCTTCACTTCCCATGACTAAAAGTGCACATTTATTGTGTAACTCTTCGGGGACAACAAAGCTAAAAAGTTTTTCATAAACTTTAGCATTGAGTTCTGCAACCATTTTTCCGATATACGTTGTTTTTAAACTCTTATTATAGAGTGACTTAATCGTTTTATTGACATCCTCACTGGCACTTTTAAGTTCTTCTATAGTCTTTGATTTTGCTATTTTTACTGAAACTATATGTGTGTGATTAGCAAAATAACTCAATATATCTATTTGCTTAATTAACCCCACTATCTTTCCATCTTCAAGCACTCCCACTCTTTTTATGGAATTCTTCACAACCAGTAACAGCACTGAAAATAAAAAATCGTCTTTTTGTACACAGATAAATGGAAATTTAGCTATCTCAACTATAGGACTGGATAAATCTTTTCCTACTAACAAGACATCTTTTTTTAAATTAGAATCCGTCACAACTCCATATTTTTCATCATCTTTTACAATAATAGTAGAGGTGTCTGCAGCAATAGATTGTTCTATCGCATCTTTGATACTCGTATCTCCTTGCACAATACATGGTTCATGTATATAGATATCACTCACCCTTGCAAACATAAAAGAAGATATTTCAGAACCATACTCTTTGTTTTTCAGTGTTTGAAATCTGGCAGTCAGGTTTTTAAGAAAAAAGCTTTCAAACTTTTTATTGGTACTTATCAAGTTTAAAAAAACAGACTTTTTGAGCTCATAACAGATGAGATCTTCATTAACTACAAATTTACTTTCTGTCTTATGGTAGATGAGAGAATCCGCATCAAACCCATCTTGCTCATGATAAACAAAGGTCAACTCATCATTGTTATACTCATTGACTTCACCTTTGATTATAATAAAGAAATAATCACTTATTTTGTCTTTTGAAATCAAAACCGTATCTTTAGGATAATAGGCTATATCCATATTTTTCAAAGCCATGTCTAATTCAAACTCTGTAAGTTTTTCAAATGGATGTATTTCTTTTATAAAGTTTTTCTGATCGTGTAAGCTCAAGTCTTTTCTCTCTTCTTTCTTAAAAATGGTAAAACTTGCCAAAAGGCAAGTTCCACATTGTTATTAGTGATCTACCGCTGCACCTGCACCTGCAGGGACACGGATATTTTCTACAATAGCCTGAATCTCTGCCGGTGGTGGTGGAGTAGCTCTTGATACAACATAAGCTACTACAAAGTGAATGATCATACCAATAGTACCGATACCTGTTGGTGCGATACCCATGAAGTAATCTTCTTTCGCTCCACCCATAAATACGAAGTATACAATATAAACGAATGTAAATGTAAGACCAACTGACATACCAGCGATCGCACCTTCTTTATTCATTCTCTTATCAAATACACCCAAGATAATTACAGGGAAGAATGATGCTGCTGCCAAACCAAATGCAAATGCAACAACCTGTGCAACAAAACCTGGAGGGTTTATACCTAGATATCCGGCCACCAGTATGGCTACGACCGCGGCACCTCTTGCCAATCTAAGTTCAGATTTCTCTGTCAATGTTGATTTTCCTGTTGTTTTGTCTTTCATCAATACTTGACCAAATAAGTCATGTGAAATTGATGATGAAATAACAAGTAATAGCCCTGCTGCTGTTGAAAGTGCTGCTGCAAGTCCACCGGCTGCCATCAATGCGATTACCCATGCAGGTAAGTTAGCGATCTCAGGGTTTGCAAGAACCATGATATCTCTATCAACATAAATTTCGTTAGCGATACCGTTGTTTCCTTTTGTTTCTTCTGCTGTAGCAGCTGGCTTAGCATTAGTAGTCAATCTTTGACCATGCTCACCTGTTTTGTCTCCATCATATACTGGTTTACCTTTTGCACCATCAAATGCTGCACCTTTAGCGTATTGGATCTTACCATCGCCATTTCTGTCATTCCATGCAAGTAGTCCACCTTGTTCCCAAGTTTTGAACCAAGAACCATCATTAACAGTACCATCAGCTCTTGTAACACCACCGTCAACAAAAGACTTATATTCAACGTTTTGTACATTTGCAATAAGGTTTACTCTTGAGAATGCTGCAACAGATGCGATCGTTGTATACATAATAGCAATAAACACCAATGCCCAACCAGCAGATATTCTTGCATCTTTTACTTTTGGAACTGTAAAGAATCTAACGATAACGTGAGGTAACCCAGCTGTACCAGCCATAAGTACCACAGTAAGCATGAACATATTAAATACAGATCCTGGCTCAGTATAGTTGTTAAATCCTAGATCATTTACCGCTTGGTCTAGAGCATGCATAAGGTACGTACCCTGTGGTATGGCCCTTACTCCATCATCAAAGGCAAAGGCGGTCTGTGAAAATAGTCCTAGTTGTGGCAAGAATGTATCTGTTACCTGAAGAGAAAGGAAGATAGCCGGTACAGTAAATGCAAAGATCATTACAACATACTGTGCAACTTGTGTATATGTAATACCTTTCATTCCACCTAAAACTGAATAGATAAATACAATACCCATACCAAGCATAACACCTGTGTTTACGTCTACCTGTAAGAATCTAGAAAATACGATACCAACACCCCTCATTTGTCCCGCAACATATGTAAACGAGATAAAGATAACCGCGACAACCGCAACCGTTCTTGCAAGGTCAGAGTAATATCTGTCACCCACAAAATCAGGTACAGTAAATTTACCGAACTTTCTCAAATATGGTGCCAAAAGAAGTGCAAGTAGGACGTATCCACCAGTCCAGCCCATAAGGTAAGCACCACCATCAGATCCTTTAAAAGCAATGATACCCGCAAGTGAGATAAATGACGCCGCTGACATCCAGTCTGCTGCTGTTGCCATACCATTTGCTACTGGGTGAACTCCACCACCTGCAACATAAAACTCTTTCGTAGAACCAGCTCTACTCCAAACAGCGATACCGATGTATATAGCAAAGGTAACCCCTACAAATAAATAAATTAAACTTTGTAATTCCATTCCTGCTCCCTACTCATCTACGCCGTATTTTTCATCAATTTTTTGCATTTTAAATACATATACGAAGATAAGTATTACAAATGCGTAAATTGAACCCTGTTGTGCAAACCAGAAACCTAGTTTCACTCCACTAATCTCTATAGCGTTGAGTTGTTCGATGAACAATACCCCTGCTCCTAAAGAAACAAGGAACCATACGACTAAAAGTCCTAGTATAGTTCTAATGTTTTCTTTCCAATATGCCTGTGCTTTTTCTGCATCCATGTTATATCTCCTTATTAAAAGTTATAGTTTGCTATAAGTCTATACTCATCCCAACCTGTACCGGTTTGACTAAAGTCATCAGGGAAGTTACCTCTGAATCTTAGATTAAGATCTTTTGTTGCTTGGTATTGAATGTCAAAACCAGATTCTGTTGCTGTCCATGCATTTCCTGGAGAATAACTGTTAGCTGCACCAATATCAAACTCTACATAAAATACTGATGCTTTTACATTAGCATCAAGAAGATCATTCAACTTATATGTAGCTGCTACTTTCCATGTATCAGTGTCATTGAAGAATTGGTGTCTTGTTACCATACCCTGTGTAAATGCTGGCATCCCACCCCATGGAGTGATTATACCTTGATCTCCAGCTGTATCTGAATCTGTGCTTGAATATGCAAAATAACCACTAAGTGCACCTGCAGAAGCACCTAGTTTCAAACCCCAGTAGTTACTGTCTACACCACTTCCACCAAGAGCAACTCCTACAAGGTCATCACCTACATCACTTTGATTAATATATTGTGCAGAAGCTTTCATTTTTACAGAATCGCTTACTTTGAATCCATAGTCAGCTTGAAGGTAAAGTGAATTCATTAAGTCATATGCATAGTAATCCCATGCTTGAAGTGTAAGATTATCAATACCTTTATAGATAACAGCTCCAACTGTTACACCATCTGTACCATACCCTTCTCCTAGAGCTACGACACCCATATCTTCAAATTTACCACTTTGAGCCAGTGTTGTACCAAGACCGTAACCACTTGCAAGACCGAATGCTACATTGTTGTCATAGATATTACTAAATGTACCCATAGTCATTCGAGTTACATGTCCAGCAATCAACGTAGTATTTTCAATATCTGTATTACTTAATACCGCTGCTTCAAAAAGGTTTGGAAGCATTCTTGCATCATCAGCTCCTGCCAATGGTGTATCAAGTCTTTGACGACCAATTTTAATATTTGTATTTCCAGTAGCGTAATTCAAGTATGCTTCACCAAAGAAACCATAATTTTCACCATCAAATCCATTAAGTGAAGGATCATATGAAAGGAATGCTGGTGCGTCGCTTGGTACAGAGAAGTCATGAAGTCTTATTGCTTCAACCCCATATGCTTTGAAACCGGTACTAAGCCCATTCCACGCTGCTGTCTCATAACCGACCCAACCACCTACAGCAAGCGCATTACGGTTTCCAGTTGCACCTTGATTATATGTTCTATCAACATAGAACGCTCTGAATTGTCCAGAGAATGTTCCTACCGATTCCTCTTCTTGTACAGCCTCTACTACTGGCTCAACTGGTGCAACATCTCCTCCGGCCATAAGCAGTGTTGATGCTACGACGGATAATGCTAAATATCTTCTCATTTTGTCTCCTAATTATTTTTCTACATTTGAAGTATGAAGGGTTAACGTAGCATTAACATAGCATTAAGAAAAATAAGGAAAAAGGTGTATTAAAAAAAGTTATGTGTGTAT
>CAKZWP010000118.1:0-10591 GCA_937921845.1 uncultured Sulfurovum sp. | reverse complement strand
AGGTGACCCATACGATTATCACTGAGTATAAGTGCCCTACTCATATCCGCCACCTATTATGCATCCAAAACCATTGTTCCGGATATTCTCGGATGGTCTCTTCGATAGCCTGATTATATTTCAATGTCATCGCTTCTAACTTCTTCTCTTTATCCTCTATTTCATCTGCAACATAATCTATAGGAGACTTAATGATCATCTCATACATTCCATCACTCTGTCTAGCAATAAATATAGGTACGACAACAGGGTTAAATTTTAGTTTCAACATGGCTACAGAAAGAGTCGTCTCTGCTGGCATGCCAAAAAAGTCCACTTTTACACTATTATGAGATCCAGATTTTTGGTCTATAAGGAGTCCTACGGCATCACCTTTTTTAAGAGTTTTTGCCATAGAAAGCATCGCATTGTCTTTCGAAGTTGCGCGATTACCATACTTATTTCTAAAAGGTATTGTAATATTTTGATCGATGAGTTTGTTATTTCCTGTCCTGCCTATGGCCAACATGGGAAGTCCATTTTTAGCTAAAAAGTGTGCTGCCAACTCCCAGTTGGAAAAATGTGCAGTCATGACGATCACACCGTTGGGACTATTTTGCACTATATTTTGTAATTTTTCTTTGGCTTCATCTTGATTTTTAATGGCTTTATCGATGTCGAATTTTCCCGTGAACATAAACAATATTTCAGCAATAGTAATAGAAAGCTCGGTATATACTTTTTTAGAAAGTACACTTATCTCATCTGAAGTTTTCTCTGGGAATGCACTCGTAAGGTTTGTGCTTGTAATGTTTCGTCTTTTTTTGTCTAAATGATAGACAAGCAGAGTAAGACTTTTCATCAGTGCATAGATAAATGATTTAGGCGTTATCTTTGCTAACCACAAAAATAGTTTTACTAAGCTGTATTCTATTTTTTCTCTCATCCCTAACCTGTATTCTTTAATACGTCATTTTACCCAAATAGCCTAAAGGATGAAGGCCAAAGTATCTGCTTTCAATTTAATTTGCTATAATCACGGTAATTATAGCGTACCAAAGGAACAATATCGTGATAGGAATCGTCGATTATAATATGGGGAACCTTGCTTCTGTCATCAATGCTTTTGCTAAAGTAGGAGCAGATGCTACTTTAGAGAGTAATCCTTCTAAACTTAGCCAATACGACAAACTCATCTTGCCCGGTGTCGGTGCATATGGTGATGCTATGGAACACCTCAAAGAAAATGGTATGAATGAAGCAGTCATAGCTTTTGCTGCATCAGGAAAACCACTTTTAGGTATCTGTTTGGGTATGCAACTGCTCTTTGAGAGTTCTGAAGAGTTTGGAGAGACTCAAGGGTTAGGTCTCATCCCCGGCAAAGTAGTTGCTTTTGATGAAGATAAATTTGACCACTCCCTCAAAGTCCCTCACATGGGATGGAATGAACTTTTTCAGGCTAAAGATACTGCTCTTTTTTCTGAACTGCCTAAAGACTTTTATCTTTACTTTGTTCACTCGTTCCATGCTGTATGTGATGATCAGTACGCCATAGGAAAGACACATTACGGATATGAGTTTGTATCTGCTGTACAAAACGGAAATATTTACGGTATCCAACCACACCCTGAAAAAAGCCATGAAAATGGTTTAAAGATCATAGAAAATTTTGCAAAACTATAGGAAGAAAACCAAATGACAATACTACCAGCAATAGACCTTAAAGACGGTAAAGCAGTAAGACTAAGCAAAGGACTCATGGAGTCTGCAAAAATTTATTCAGATGAACCTTGGCAAGTAGCTAAACGATTTGAAGAGCTTGGGTCTGAGTGGGTACACCTTGTTGACCTTAACGGTGCCTTTGCAGGTAAACCTGAGAATTTAGAGCAGATCAGACAAATTCGTGAGCACTGTAACCTCAAGCTTGAACTGGGTGGTGGTATCCGTGATGAAGAGACTATTAAGATGTATTTGGAACTTGGGATCGATAGACTTATTTTAGGATCTATTGCTGTAAAAGATGCACAGTTTGTCAAAGATATGGCTGCAAAATACCCTATCGTTGTTGGGATTGATGCGATAGACGGCATGGTCGCAGTAGAAGGCTGGGGAGAAGTGAGTGATATGAAAGCTACTGACCTTGCACGGGAATTTGCCAATGCAGGTGTAGAAGCAATCATCTGTACAGATGTTGGACGTGACGGAATGATGACAGGGGTAAATGTAGACTTTACCCTTGAGATTCAAAAGGCTTCAGGGCTTGAAACCATCGCATCTGGTGGGTTAAAAGATATGACAGATATCAATGCTCTCATAGAAGCTGGCATCGATGGTACTATCGTAGGTAAAGCATTTTACGAAGGTACGCTTGACTTAGAAGAAGCGTTTAAGGTTGCCAATGCAAGATAAGTATTATGAATTAACCGTCACGCTTGATGATGATTTTGTAGATTTTATAGCAGACTTCGTGGCGAATATTTATGATGAAGGGCTGGAGCTTGGTACAGGGCAGATCATCATACGAAGTGAATCTGATTTAACTTTCGTTAAAGATGCTCTTGTATCCTTAGCCCAAGAGTTAAATGGCTCTATTGAGATGACATATAAACTTGAAGAAAAAGAGAATGTAGACTGGATAAAGACATATCAAGACTCAATCGAGCCTATAGAAGCAGGTAAATTCTACATCTTTCCAAGCTGGTATGAGCCTAAAGAAGATTTTATCAATATAAAAATAGACCCTGCTCTTGCTTTTGGTTCGGGACATCATGCAACAACATTTTCATGTTTAGCAGCGATTAGCAACTATGTTGATGCAGGCAAGTCTGTCATAGATGTAGGTTGTGGTTCAGGTATCTTGGGTCTTGCATGTAAGAAGCTGGGTGCAAACGTAGAACTTTGTGACACAGATCCCCTTTCTGTTGAAAGCTGTAAAGAGAACTTTGAACTAAACGAAGAAAACTATGACAAACTTTGGGAAGGCTCTATAGATAAAGCAGAAGATACTTATGATATAGTTATCGCAAATATCATAGCAGATGTACTCAGATTTATCGCAAAAGATTTAAAATCTGCCTGTAAAGAAGAGGGTTTATTGATACTTTCAGGTATTTTAGATAAAAAAGAAGACCTAGTAGTAGAATCATTTAAAGAACTCACACTAGTGAACAGAACACTGAAAGACGAGTGGGTAACACTTGTATATAAAAAGGAAATAAATGGCTAACCAAAATAATAACCAAGATAATAATAACAATAATAATTTTTTTAACAAAAACCCATTATTGGCATTTGCAATCTTTTCCATCGTCATCATCATGGTTTTTAAATCATTTGTAGGTGATAGTGATGGTCTTGGCAATATGCTAGACAGTCGCAACGGTGTCACGCAAACCAAAACGGTAAAATACTCTGAAATTAAAGCCGAGATACAAAAAGGGACTATCACTTCTGTGAAGCTCACCCCTACAACTATAGAAGCTATCGCTGATGATAGTGGCCGTAAAACACGTTTTGTTGCACAAAATGTTCCTACTTATGACAAGGAACTTATCCCTCTTTTAGAAGAAAAAAATATTACCTATGAAGGTATCATGGGTGGCGGATTTATGTCTGATCTTTTAGGATCGTTGCTTCCTATCCTCATCTTCTTTGGTATTTGGATTTTCTTGGCGAAGAAAATGAGCAAAGGTATGGGTGGAGGTATCTTGGGTGCCGGAAAAGCAGACAAACTCATCAATTCTGAAAAACCAGACACAAAATTTGCTGATGTTCAAGGAGTAGAAGAAGCCAAAGATGAAGTAAAAGAGATCGTTGATTTTCTTAAATTTCCAGAGCGCTATATGGAACTTGGAGCAAAAATTCCAAAAGGTTTACTTTTAGTAGGACCTCCGGGAACAGGTAAAACACTTCTTGCGAAAGCTGTTGCAGGTGAGGCATCTGTACCGTTCTTCTCTGTAAGTGGTTCAGGCTTTATCGAGATGTTTGTCGGTGTGGGTGCAAGCCGTGTACGTGATCTTTTTGCACAAGCTAAAAAAGAAGCACCTTCTATCATCTTCATCGATGAGATAGATGCTATTGGTAAAAGTCGTGCTAGTGGTGGACAAATGGGTGGGAATGATGAAAGAGAACAAACACTCAACCAACTCCTTGCAGAGATGGATGGATTTGGGACAGATACACCTGTCATTGTATTGGCTGCAACAAATAGACCCGAAACACTGGATGCAGCCCTCCTAAGAGCTGGACGTTTTGACAGACAGGTACTTGTAGATAAACCAGATTATGATGGACGTTTGGCGATTTTAAAAGTACATTCAAAAGATGTGAAGTTAGCTTCTACCGTTGATTTAAAGGTAGTTGCAAAACAAACGGCCGGACTTGCAGGTGCAGACTTAGCAAATATCATTAATGAAGCAGCTCTTCTTGCAGGACGTTTCAATAAAAGAGAGATAGAACAGTCAGACCTACTCGAATCAATCGAACGTTCATTTGTCGGATTAGAAAAGAAAAACCGTAAGATCTCTGAAGTTGAAAAGAAAATAGTTGCTTACCATGAAAGTGGTCATGCACTTATGGCAGAACTTACCAAAGGTGCAACCCGTGTGACTAAAGTATCCATCATCCCTAGAGGACTTGGTGCATTAGGCTATACACTTCACCTTCCAGATGATGAAGACAGATTCTTAAAACAAAAACATGAACTCATGGCTGAGATAGATGTACTCCTTGGTGGACGTGCCGCCGAAGAAGTTTTCATAGGCGAGATAAGTACAGGTGCGGGTAATGACCTTGACCGTGCGACTGCTATCTTAAAAGATATGATCTCTGTATATGGAATGTCTGATGTAGCTGGTCTTATGGTACTTAAAAGAAGTGAAAACAGCTTCCTTGGTGGGGGCATGTCATCCACAGACTATAGTGAAAAAATGGCTGAAGACATTGATGCACACATTAAAAGTACACTCAATGAACGTTATAATTTTGTCAAAGAGACACTGCGTGATTATAACCAAGCTATAGAAAATATGACTGCTGTACTTTTAGATGTTGAAGTCATTGAAGGTAAAAAAGTACGTTCTATCATTGCTGAATATGAAAAAGAAAACAACATGGAAAGTCGCCTGGCACATGGTGATAAAATAGCCGCAGCAGCAGCCAGAGCTAAAGCTGAAGAAGAAGCAGAAGCAGAAGGTACAGATACATTATAAACATGAGCATCCGTCTATACGGATGCTCAAAGTAAGAAAGAGCAACATTAAAAGATAATTATTATCCCTTGTCTTTTATTTTCAAATACTGTATAATACTTCAAAATTTAAAGGAGAGATTATGAAAACTATCATAAACAAACAAACTATTTTCACTAAAGACAGCTCTCTCCTGCTACTGCTCGCACTCTAATCGTTTAACGATCCACACCCTTTTTACACAACATAAAAATAATTAGTTTCTAATAACTACAATTTAGATAGAATTAGACAATCATTTAACACCCATACTTTAAAATAGTATGCTATTAACCCTCACCGCCAGGTGTAGCTTTAGTGAGAGGAATTATAATGTGGTTTTGCTGCATTATGAGGAGAAAAAAAATGGAAACAATAAAAATATTTGACACAACATTAAGAGACGGTGAGCAGAGTCCAGGGGCTTCTATGAACACTGAAGAAAAGATCCAGATCGCTGCACAATTAGAGCGTTTGGGTGTTGACATCATTGAAGCTGGATTTGCGGCAGCGAGTCCAGGAGATTTCGATGCTATCGATAAAATATCACAAAGGGTCATAAACTCAACCGTTTGTTCTTTGGCTAGAGCTATTGATTCAGATATTAAAGCTGCAGGCGAAGCCATCGCTAAAGCGAAGATGCAACGGATCCATACATTCATCGCTACATCTAGCATACATATGGAACACAAACTTAAAATGAAACCTGACGAAGTCATCAAAAGAGCGGTAAGAGCCGTAGAGTACGCACGTACTTTCGTAGATGATGTAGAATTTTCCTGTGAAGATGCAGGACGTTCAGACATCGTTTTTATGAAAGAGATATCTGACGCTGTCATAGAAGCAGGTGCAAGCACTATTAACTTGCCAGATACGGTTGGTTTTAGACTTCCTTTTGAGATCGGGGCAATGGTTAAGGAGATGAGTGAATATACAAAAGATAGAGCCATTATTTCTGTACACAATCACAATGACTTAGGTTTAGGCGTAGCGAACTCCTTGGAGGCTGTCATCAATGGTGCAAGACAGATAGAGTGTACGATCAACGGTTTAGGTGAAAGAGCCGGGAATGCTGCACTTGAAGAGATCGTTATGGCATTGAAAACACGTTCTGATGTTTTTGCAAACTATCAGACAGACATCAACACAAAAGAGATCTATCCAAGTTCTCGTTTGATTGCCAACATCACAGGCATAGAACCTCAACCAAATAAAGCTATCGTCGGTAAAAATGCCTTTGCTCATGAGAGTGGCATACACCAGGATGGCATGTTAAAAAACAAAGAAACCTATGAGATTATCTCACCTGCTGACATCGGTTTAGATATGGATGACACTTTGGTGTTAGGAAAACACTCTGGTCGTGCAGCATTCAAAGACAAATTGAGTAAATTAGGATTTAGTTTGGATACTGAGGCATTAAATGCGTCGTTTGAACGTTTCAAGATTTTAGCTGATAGAAAAAAAGATATCTATGATGATGACTTAAGAGCTTTAGTCACCAATGAGATGACAAAAGCCACACAAATCTATGAATTAGTCTCATTACAATTGATGGACTGTTCAAACGGTGTCCCTTCTGCAGCTGTAAAGATTAAAAAAGATGATAATGAGATCATAGAAGCTGGTATTGGTGAAGGTACTATTGATGCTGTCTTTAAAACTATTGACCGTATCTCTGGGTATGAAGGTAGATTGGATGACTATAAAGTAAAATCAGTCAGTGAAGGGAAAGATGCCTTGGCAAATGTTACTGTTAAAGTCTCATTTAATGGTGAGCCTGCCATCATAGGACACGGATTAAACATTGATACGATGCTAGCCTCTGCTAGAGCCTACATTGGTGCATTAAATAGTTATTTGAGTATGGAAGGCAAATTAAAATCACGTCATTGTGACAGTTCTACAACCGTTTAAAATCTTCTATATCTTCTGTCATCCTCAGCTTGATCTGGGGATGACTATGAGAAAAATTTCAAAGAACTTCGTAAAAAATTCAGAAGTAAGTTTTTATTTTGTCTGTATACTTTCGTCTAATCACCATACTTTTCTAAAATAACGGTTTAAGTCATAAAGTCCTGCTTGCAGTGGGTCTGCTTTATTGAACTGTGTTTGAAACCAGTCAAAGGTTTCCCAGAATTTTGGATTTGCACGTGAGATGAAATACTTTTTCAATCTCATCATGTCTTTTTCACCCCCGTCAAAATTGGCAATGAGATCAAAGAAATCAGGTAAGTCTCTATAGTGTATTCTTCCAAACATATTTGGGTAAGAACCTATAGAACCTTTTACTATGTCTATTGTATCTTTTTCACTGTTGAGTCGGCTCTTTTCACCAAAGATTGAATTGACATTGTCATGCCACCGATTTATAACAAAAGTACTGACTTTACTCCTGTTATTAGGAAGATCAACACGTAGATGTAGAAGGTTTACTCCATAGTCTGTTACATATTTTAAAAATCCTGTACCCGGGGCTGTGAGTGCACGTATGCCTTGCTCAAAATCACTATGGTTGCGGAAATGCTTTGGCATTTTAGGCGGATGTTCATTTTGTCTAAAATAATTCACAGGATCAAATTTGATACCTGTAGATTTTAGAATATGCCCATCTACAACTTTTTCTATGAATTCATGTTTAGGATCAGCCGTTTTATAGGAGACAGCGGTATCTCTGTGCATACCGTACTTTTGCTGTTGCTGCACTTTTTGGTCTCCAATATACCAGGACTTGAACATCTCCAAACGAATATTATCAGGCATATAAGCCAGAAAGTTTGCCTCACCTTCCATGCGTAAAAAATCCATATAGCGTCTAATGTTCGTCTGGTGGGAAACATTGCCATAGACATCATATCCTGCTACCAGTGAGTAGTAGATCCGTTCCAATTGAGGGTAGTCGATCACCCACATGGTTCGAGGAAGTCCACCTACCACACCACGATGTACGGAAGCAGAGTTAAAATGTCTGTATATTGTGAGCAGTGGTGAATCTTGAGGTTTGTCTCCTTTCCATATGCCTTCAAGTCCAATACCATCGGGGTAATTGATATCATAAAACACCTGTTTTGCTTTAAAATAACGAGAATATTTCTTTCTATATGTATCAGAGAAAGTATCGATTATCGCCATTGAGGTCTTTTTAATAGGCATACTAAGATCATCGGACTGCTGTAGCAAAAACTCAGGTGCACGTACAGAGAGATCATGTTTTGGATCTTGAAACATAACCCAGAAGTGGTCATGTATTACATTGAGAGCCATCTGTCCCCTACATACAGGACCACGTATGAAGGTCATAACAATATAATGGTTATGATCAAGTAAGAACTGATACCGTGAACGTACCGGTATTTGTGAAAAGGCAAGGAATGGATTGGTACTCAGGTCCTTATCGTATGAGACACGATGAGGCGTTTCCAACCACTTTGGCTGAATGAACAGTTCTTTGATCCTGGAGAGTTCTTTGTCATCGAATTTTACAACCATATGGGTTTTATGGACTATGGTCGAATGAATACGTCTGAAACGATAATAGAACTTTTCACTTCCCGGATCTTCAAATGGACGTATAGTAGGGATGATCTCAATCGCTTGAGGAGAAGGTGTTTTAGAACGAACAAGTTCATAAAAGACTTGGGGATCACTTTTAAAATTGATATGCGCAAGAAAATAATGCTCATAAAGATAACGTGCCGTCATAGCATGTTTGGCATCATTTTTATTGAAAAATGTCTCCCACTTTTCAATCTCTTTTTGTGTCTTTTGGCTAGAAGAAGTGATCTTTTTTTGTTCTTTTGCTGTTGGTCCTTTTGCACCTTGCACTAACCATTGACTGAGGGTTTCAAACTCTTTTTTTCTGAGTCCGGGAAAACCATATGGCATACCATGATTTTTCTTTTTTCTGAAATACTCGTCCATCTCTTCCTGATCCTTAGGGCAAACAAGTGTATCATTTTCAGGATCATACTCTCCGATAATCTCTGGGTTATCTCGTTTGTCGCTGAGAAGCTGCATCATGATAGAGTCATTTTGATATGTACTTGGGTCAAGATCATCCGTTAAACTGTAGAACTCTTTTTCTCTCCATTCTTTAGTATTTTGTGCATCAATAAATAGCCGTGTGGCTTCTGTGGCAAAAAATCGTGTGGCATCATACACCACGGCTTTACTACCACCTCTGTCAAGACCTTCAAAGGAACTGTATTTCGCCTGACAAGGAGAATTGTAACAAGAGTGGCAAGAGACACAACGTTTATCAAGAATAGGCTTAACCTCATTAAGATAATCCACCTTCTTTTGATTTACCTGTATGGTTTTGGGAGGTTGTGTTTTTATTTTGTTATCACAAGCGGTAAGTAGCAGAACAGTTAGGAGGAAAAAGATGATGCGATAAGGCATAATTATACTTTTTTGTGGGATATTAGATCATATAGAATAACATTGATGGACTTAAATATGATGATAGGTTTTTAATAATGTATGAATAAAGACCGAAATATTAGACTTGCTGAAAAATTTAAAGGGTATAAACTTAAATAACTAAAAAACCTTATAGCTATTTTCTTAGATAAAATTCTGATTTGAGAGAAAGAAAAAGGTTCAATACTTGTGGCAGCAAATAGGCAGTTCAATCTGCCTATTTACATGTATTTAATAAAACTCTTCGAAAGAAACTCGAGGATTAGAACCTACATATACTTTTGTAAAACTGTAGGGATAGTGATGCTTCCATCTTCATTTTGATAATTCTCCATGATAGCTACTATTGTACGTCCTACCGCGAGTGCTGAGCCATTCAGTGTATGAACAAATCTGTTTTTCTTACCATCTTTAAAACAAATCTTTGCACGTCCTGCCTGGAAGTCTCTTGTGTTAGAGATTGAAGAGATTTCGCGGTATTTGTTTTGTCCTGGAAGCCACACGCCATTGGATATTCTTTTGTTATAGGTCTTTTAAACCGTTTATTTATGAGGGTTTGATGTATATTTGAAATTTTATTATTTTGGTTTTAGCAGTGAATAGGCAGTTGAGTTGGTGATTTATATGAAAATAAATATATACTGCCTGTTCTAACAACCCCATGGCGATTATGTTGCTATTCGTCTTCTTTTGCAAACTTCTCATAAAGAAAACTCAAAATTGCTTCTCTACACCGAATATATTCTTCATCATGTTGAAGTTCCACTCTATTTCTAGGACGCTCCAAATTTACTTCGAGTATTTCACCAATGGTCGCTTCAGGACCATTGGTCATCATAATGACCCTGTCGCTAAGAAGAACCGCTTCATCTACATCATGGGTAATAATTATCACCGTATTCTCAACAGTCTGTTGTATACGCATCAAATGTTCTTGAAGATTGGCTCTGGTTAAAGAGTCA
>CAKZWP010000117.1:0-3082 GCA_937921845.1 uncultured Sulfurovum sp. | reverse complement strand
GATACAAAACTTGGACATGGTATACATGCGATGCTTAAAGTAGAAGTAGTGGGTGTATAGTCATGTTTGATGCGACTACGATACTGGGCTACAAAGGTGACGGAAAAGCAGTGATCGGTGGTGATGGCCAAGTCACTTTCGGTGATACAGTACTCAAAGGTAATGCGACGAAAATTCGTACACTACATGATGGAAAAATATTGGCAGGTTTTGCAGGAAGTACTGCAGATGCATTTAATCTTTTTGATATGTTTGAAGGGATACTTGCTGAGAAAAGAGGTGATCTTTTTAAGTCTGTTATCGGCTTTTCTAAAATGTGGAGAAAAGACAAACATTTACGTCAACTTGAAGCGATGATGATAGTCCTTAACCAAGAGCATATCTTCATACTTTCAGGTACAGGTGATGTTGTAGAACCAGAAGATGGAAAGATAGCAGCTATAGGATCTGGCGGCAACTATGCCATCTCAGCAGCACGTGCTTTGGATAAACATACAGAACTTGATCCAAGAGAACTGGTACAGGAGTCACTTGAAGTCGCCGGTGAACTGTGTATCTATACAAATAAAAATATTAGAATATTAGAACTGTAAGGAAGTGTTGTGGATAATTTAACACCTAAAGAAATAGTCGCTTACCTGGATAAATATGTCATAGGACAAAATGAAGCAAAAAAGACTATTGCTGTAGCACTTAGAAACCGTTACAGACGTATGCAGCTCAGTCCAGAGATGCAACAGGATGTGACACCTAAAAACATATTGATGATAGGTAGTACCGGGGTTGGTAAAACAGAGATTGCCAGACGTTTAGCGAAAATGATGAACCTCCCATTTATAAAAGTGGAAGCAAGTAAGTATACTGAAGTAGGATTTGTCGGACGAGATGTGGAGTCCATGATACGTGATTTGGCTGCTACTTCTATGAGCCTGGTACGTGAGAGTGAAAATGAGAAAAATAAAGAAAAGATACAAAACTATATAGAAAATAAAATTATAGAAAAACTTCTTCCCCCACTTCCTTCTGGGGCAAGTGAACAAAAGAAAGCAGAGTATGATGCCTCTTTTGCACGTATGCAGGATAAGTATGCAAAAGGTGAACTTGATCATCTGAAAATCAAAGTAGAGATGCCAAATAAGCCGACAATGCCAGAAGAGGGACTTCCTCCACAGATGATACAGGTACAAGAATCTATTGTGAAAGTACTAGGTGGGATGGGTAAAAAAGGCCCTGAAAAAGAGGTTAGCGTTAAAGATGCTAAGAAGATATTGGAGGCTGAAGCAAGTGAAAAACTTCTTGATGAAGAAGATCTTAAATCTCTTGCACTTGAAAAAGTAGAGAAGGGTGGTATTGTATTTCTTGATGAGATAGATAAAGTAGCTGTAGGCTCCAATTCTCAAAGCAGACAAGATCCAAGTAAAGAGGGAGTACAAAGAGATCTCCTTCCTATCGTAGAAGGTTCAACCGTGAACACGAAGTTAGGTATGGTAAATACAGACCATATACTTTTTATCGCGGCAGGTGCATTTCATGTGAGTAAACCCAGTGACCTTATGCCGGAACTTCAAGGACGTTTCCCTTTACGTGTTGAGCTTAACAGTTTGGATGAAGAGACTTTATATCGTATCCTGACTGAACCGAATAATGCACTTATTAAGCAGTATGAAGCATTGATGAAGGTTGAAGGTGTTGAGTTGATATTTGATGAAGAAGCACTCCGGGCCATTGCACACTATTCGCTAGTTGCGAATGAAAAGACTGAAGACATAGGTGCGAGACGTCTACATACAGTGATGGAAAAAATCTTGGAAGAGATTAGTTTTTCTGCTGATGAACGCAATGGCGAAAAAGTAAATGTAGATAAATCATTGGTAGAAGAGAAGATAAGCAAAGTGGTTGAAGATGAAGATGCAACCCGTTATATACTATAAGATAGGACATAGTTAGCGCAAAGCGCTAACTATGTTAAAAGATAAAAAAGTGCTTTAATGCACTTTTTTATTATTTGATTGTTGACACTATGTCTTGCTAAAGCTATACACTGCGATAACTTCAGCAGTAGGCCCAAGTGACTAGTCACGAAAAAGGAAAGTAAATGTTTGATCATGAAAATGAAGAGATAGACACAAAAGCAGGTTTTGTTGCAGTCGTTGGACGACCTAATGCAGGGAAAAGCACATTACTCAATCATATAGTGGGTGAAAAGCTTGCCATGGTTTCAAAGAAAGCACAAGCAACACGGAAACGTATGAATATTATTGTAATGCATGGAGATGCACAGATTATTTTTGTAGATACCCCGGGTATACATGAAAAAGAGAGATTACTGAATCAATTTATGTTAGATGAAGCACTTAAGGCTATGGGAGACAGTGATCTTATTATTTTTCTTGCACCAGTAACAGACAAACTTACTGAATACGAAAAGTTTTTGAAACTAGCTCAAGCCAAAGGTGTAAAGCACATCGTTGTTCTCACTAAGATCGATCATGTAAAGCAAGGCGATATTCTGGCTAAGCTGAGCGAATATCAGAAATATCAAGAATATTTTGAAGCAATCATTCCATTTTCTGTCAATAAAAAGGTGGGTAAACGGCAACTTCTTGATGAGATAAGTAAACATTTACCAACGTCCCCTTTTCTATATGACCCTGAAATTCTTACAACTGAACATATACGAGATATCTATAAAGAACTTATCCGTGAGTCTATCTTTGAAAACCTAAGTGATGAAATACCTTATGAGAGTGATGTCACGATAGAAAAAATAGAAGAGGGTGATACGTTGGATAAAGTCTATGCAACCATCGTCGTTGAAAAAGATACACAAAAAGGAATGATAGTGGGTCAAAAAGGTGTAGGGATCAAGCGTGTAGGAAAACTTGCTCGTGAACAGATGGAACTGTTTTCAGGTAAAAAAATATTTTTAGATCTCCATGTATCTGTTAAAAAAGGATGGAGTAAAAATAAAGATGGTTTAGAAGAATTTGGTTATATCGTTTAAAATTTCGTGTAAATTCTAAAAATAACATTTTCAACAAGTACTACGTAATGCCCTATATATGGGCACTTTAGGAAAAAT
>CAKZWP010000116.1:0-29481 GCA_937921845.1 uncultured Sulfurovum sp. | reverse complement strand
GTATCTTTAACAATGCTGCACAAGTCTACAACCATGACTTTTATTTTAAAGGACTGGGTAGAAAAATTACTTCTCCTTCAAAAGATCTACTGGCTTTATTAAACAGAGACTTTGGTTCTTTTGAAGCGTTTAAAAAGATCTTTTTAGAGACTGCTGCAGGTTTGTTTGGCTCAGGATGGGTATGGCTGAGTATAGATGGTTCAGGATCTTTGGTACTGGAGTCATTTTCCAATGCTGGTAATCCTCTTCTCTCAGGTCATATACCTTTAATGACTTGTGATGTATGGGAGCATGCATACTATATAGACTATAGAAATGCAAGAGCAGACTATCTTGAGAAATGGTGGGGACTGGTCAATTGGGATTTTGTTTCACAAAACTTGGAAGCATTTAGAGAATAGCGTCATGGGTTATAACAAACCATTAATATTAAAACATATTATTTTGTCCTTTATATGTTAGGAATTGCCAATGACATTAGCAAAATTAAAGCAGTACAATGGGAAAAACGGACAAAAGGCTTATATCGCTTATAGGGGAAATGTTTATGATGTAAGCAGTAGCCCTTTATGGAAAAATGGTATTCATAAGAAAATCCATGAAGCGGGTCTTGATCTCACAGATGCAATGGAAAATGCACCTCATGCTGAAGAGGTTTTTGTCGACTTTGATATTGTCGATACACTTGATCAAGAGAGTAATAGCAAAAGTGATTGGGTTAAATGGTATCGTAAATATCATCCCCATCCGATGTTGGTACATTTTCCCATTGCTCTTCATCTCTTTGCCGCAGGGCTTGATATTATTTTTTTATTTTATCAGGAAGCTTCTTTTGCTACAGCTGTTTTTTACACCTTTTTTGTGTCCACAGTTATGGGTGTTTTGACGATGCTCTCGGGAATATTAAGTTGGTGGATCAACTATCAACTGGCCTTTACGCATATTTTTGTCATTAAACTTTCATTCTCTGTCATTACGCTTTTACTAGGTATTGCCGGTATTAGTATCTATCTTAATAATCCTGATGTTGTCTATTTAAATAATCTGCAGAGCATGCTTTATCATGGCATTATATTACTAACTGGAGTCACAGTGATTATTGTGGCTTATAATGGCGGGAAAATCACCTGGCCAGACAAGGAACAATGATGAAAAAATTACAAATCCCATTCCATTCAACTATTTTCAATCCCCCGGTATCTCTTCCTAAACCTATAAAGCAAGAACATCTTAATACACATAGTATCTCTATACTCATAGGAGGTGCTGCAGGTACGGGTATTATGACTCTAGAAAATATTTTGAGTGATGCATTTAAACAAAGTGGATATTTTGTCTTCTCTACTAAAGAGTACATGTCCAGAGTACGTGGTGGAAGCAATACCACTCTACTTCGTATTTCAAATACTCCTATAAATGCTCCATGCTGGAATGTTGATCTTTTCATAGCCCTCGATGTAGATGCCTTATCTCATGTGGAGGAACGGTTAACAGATGATACTATAGTCCTGGCTGATGAAAAGGTCACACACGAACAGATACATATCACAAACATTCCTATGCTAAAAACAGCCAAAGAACTTGGAAGTCCTAATTATGCAAACTCTTATGCTTCTGGTGTTCTTTTTGGTATGTTTGGACTAGATCGTCTCATATTATCGCAAAGTATCGCGAAGTTTTTTAATGAAGAGATCAAACAGGAGAATAAAGGAGCGATGTTAGAAGGGGTTACCTATGGTGAAAGTTTAGAGATGATCCATATTCCAAAACTCCCTGAACCACAAGAAAGGCTTACTGAGTCCATGCATCTGATAAATGGGTCTGATGCAGCAGGATTTGGTTTTTTGGCCGGAGGATGTAATATGATAACTTCGTATCCTATGTCTCCGTCTACAGGTGTGCTGAACTTTATGGCTTCCATGTCAAAAGAGTTAACCCTGCTGGTTGAGCAGAGTGAAGATGAGATAGCCTCACTCAATATGGTATTGGGTGGATGGTATGGAGGAGCGCGTGCGATGACTTCAACTTCAGGAGGTGGATTTGCACTGATGAGTGAAGCAATGAGTCTTTCAGGTGTGAGTGAGACACCAGCCGTGGTCTATCTCGCACAACGTCCTGGTCCTGCTACAGGGCTCCCTACGCGTACTGAACAAGGAGATCTAAATCTTGCCATACACAGCGGACATGGACATTTTGGACGTATCATTTTAGCACCGGGAGATATACAGGAGTGTATAGACTATGGATATCTAGCTTTTGAGCTGGCAGACAGATACCAGATGCCCGTTATTTATCTCAGTGATCAATATCTGGCAGACTCTATAAGCATGATGGAAAGCGTTGATTTTTCTGCCTATGAACAACGGAGATATATTCATACTACAGATTCATCATATGATCGTTATAAACTTAATGAGACAGGTATTACTCCTAGAGGTATTCCCGGTCTGGGTGATGGAATAGTAGTTTCATCCAGTCATGAACATGATGAGCGTGGCCAAAGTACTGAAAGTTATCATGTACGTGAAAATATGGTTAAGAAGCGAAAACAAAAAATAGACCTTACTATTTCTGAGGCCTATGAACCTAGTGCTATGGGTCAAGGAAGCATCGCACTTATAGGTTGGGGTTCTACAAAATGTGCCATCTCTCAAGTCATTAAAGAGTTGGATGATTCACGGCTTTTTCATGTACACTTTGCCTGGGTACATCCTCTTAATCCAGAACATCTTGAGATACTGAAAAATACTGAAACAAATATCATTATAGAAAATAATGTAACTGGACAGTTTGCAGATATCTTGAAAAGCAATGATATCAAAATAGACCATCGAATTCTTGAGTCCAACGGCTTTTCCTTTTTTACAGACCTATTGAAAGAAAAACTGAGCAAGATAATAAAGGATCTAAGATGAAACATCCACTTGATAGACCTGATACAAAGCCTGCATGGTGCCCAGGATGCGGAAATTTCGGAATATTAAAATTGCTTGAAGAGGTACTGACAGAGCTTGATCTTAATCCAAAAAGCACAGTCATCGTTTCAGGTATCGGACAAGCTTCCAAAACACCCTACTACATCGATACACATATGTTTGGTGGACTTCATGGACGTGCACTGCCTGTGGCAACAGCACTTAAAGTATCTAACCCATCACTCAATGTCATAGCTGAAGGTGGTGATGGAGATATGTATGGTGAGGGTGGCAATCATTTTATACATACTATACGGCGTAATACTGATATCGTACACATCGTACATAACAACATGGTCTATGGCCTCACCAAAGGACAGGCCTCACCCACAAGTCAAAAAGGGTTTAAGACACCCGTACAGACAAAAGGTGTTAGCAATGAAGCGTTCAATCCTATCTCAGTAGCCCTGGCACTAAAGGCCGGATTTGTCTCACGTGTAAATATAGGAAATTATGAACATGCCAAGGTAGTACTCAAAGAAGCTTTTTTACATAAGGGGTATGCTCTCGTTGATATCTTTCAACCTTGTGTTGTATTTAATAAGACAAATACCTATAAATGGTTTAAAGATAATACTTATGAACTAGAGAGTGGCTATGACAGCAGCAACCTCCCCTCAGCTATGATCAAAGCACTTGAAAATGATCCTATCCCAATTGGCATTTTTTATCAAACACAAACTGTTACGTTTGAAGAGTATATTAGAGGTGATGAGGGAAAAGCACTTTTCAGTCTCACGCATGATATGCAAAAACTACAAGAAATGTTTGAAGAATATTGAAATTAAAAGACAAATAAGACAAATTTACTCTTATTTAACGAAAATACTTGATTATTACAGTATTATTGTGCTATAACTATAAAAACAAACAATAATCTATATAAGGATTTTAAATGGCAAATGAAGGATTAGATAAAGCTGTCTCAGGCGAGTATGCACTCGGCTTTGAGATAGATATCGAAACTGAAACAGTACCACCTGGACTTGATGAGAATACCATCGCATTCATCTCCAAGAAAAAAGAAGAGCCTGAATGGATGCTGGAGCTTAGACTCAAAGCATTTAAAAAGTGGCAAACCATGACCGAGCCTCATTGGGGTAAACTTGATTATGAACCTATAGACTATCAAGCTATCTCATACTTTTCAGCACCCAAAGAAGGTATAGATAGTTTAGATGAGGTTGATCCTAAGATCTTGGAAGCCTATGAGAAACTTGGTATCTCTTTAGAAGAACAAAAACAGCTTGCCGGTGTAAAAGTGGCAGTGGATGCCGTAGTGGATTCTGTTTCTGTTAAAACTACCTATTCTGAAGAACTTGAAAAACATGGTGTTATTTTTTGTTCTATCTCAGAGGCTATACGTGACTACCCTGAGCTTGTCAAAAAATATATGTTCTCCGTAGTACCAATGGCAGACAATTACTTTGCAGCATTAAACTCTGCTGTGTTTACGGATGGAACATTCGTTTATATACCAAAAGGTGTACGTTGTCCGATGGAACTTAGTACATACTTTAGAATTAATGCTATAAATACCGGACAGTTTGAACGTACACTTATCATAGCTGATGAGGGCTCTCACGTTTCTTACAACGAAGGATGTTCTGCACCTACACGTGATGAACATCAACTTCATGCCGCGGTAGTAGAACTGGTCATTTTAAAAGATGCTGAGATCAAATACTCTACTATCCAAAACTGGTATCCTGGAGATGAAAATGGTAAAGGTGGTATCTATAACTTCGTAACTAAAAGAGCTATCTGTCAAGGTGACAACTCTAAAGTCTCATGGACACAAGTGGAGACAGGTTCAGCCATTACATGGAAGTACCCTAGCTGTATTTTAAAAGGAGACAACTCAGTAGGTGAGTTTTATTCTGTAGCAGTTACCACCCTAGCCCAACAAGCAGATACTGGAACAAAGATGATACACCTTGGTAAAAATACCTCTTCTACGATCATCTCTAAAGGTATCTCTGCGATGAAGGGACAAAATACGTATAGAGGTTTAGTGAAAATTGGGGCTAATGCCACAGGTTCACGAAACTACTCTGAGTGTGATTCACTGCTTATAGGTTCTAACTGTGGTGCACATACCTTCCCTTATCTTGAGTCAAAAGACACGCAGGGACAAGTAGAACATGAAGCAACCACATCAAAGATAAGTGATGAACAACTCTTTTACTTACGTCAAAGAGGTATTAATGAAGAAGATGCCGTGTCTATGATAGTTCACGGTTTTTGTAAACAAGTCTTTAGCCAGCTCCCTATGGAGTACGCGGTGGAAGCAAAAGCATTATTAGAATTAACATTAGAAGGAAGTGTAGGATGAGTATTATGAAAATTGAGAATTTACAAGCGAAAATAGGTGATAAACAGATTTTAAAAGGCTTAAACCTAGAACTAGAGCCAGGAAAAGTACATGCTATCATGGGACCCAATGGTGCTGGTAAATCTACCCTTTCTAAAGCACTTGTAGGTCACTATGATATAGAGATTCTTGGTGGTGACATCACATACAAGGGTAAAAGCATCAACGATATGGAAGCTGAAGAGAGAGCATTAGAAGGTATCTTCCTTTCATTCCAACATCCAGTTGAGATACCAGGGGTAAACAATGCTTACTTCTTAAGAACAGCACTTAATGCAAAACGAAAACATGAAGGCAAAGAAGAACTCAATGCTGCAGAGTTTTTACGTTTGATGAAAAGTCATTTGGAAATGCTTGGTATGAAATCAGACATGATAAGCCGTTCACTTAATGAAGGATTCTCAGGTGGTGAGAAAAAACGTAATGAAATTCTTCAGATGCTTATTCTTGAGCCTGAGCTTATCATTCTTGATGAGATTGACTCTGGACTTGATATTGATGCACTTAGAGCTGTATCTGAAGGGATTAACAAGATGAAAGATGGCAAACGTTCTTTCTTGGTTATTACACACTATAGCCGTATTCTTGACTACATTGAACCAGACTACATCCATGTACTTAAGGATGGACAAGTGATCAAAACTGCTGGACCAGAGCTAGTACCATACTTAGAAGAACACGGATACGACGGAATCGAGGCAGAATAATGAACCTTTCAACGCTTAAAAACCAAAACCTACAAGAAGTGAATAGCTTCTTGGATGTAAAAGATAGAGATATCTTAGTTGAGCGTTTTGTATCACTGGGACTTCCATCTAAGAAGTCTGAAGAGTATCGCTACTTTGATGTAGAAAAACTCCTTGAAAAAGAATACAAAACACTTACCTATATCCCTAAAACATTAAGAGTCTCTGAGAAGATAGAGATTGTTGATGGTGTCGTTGTGGCTGGACCACAAGGTATGCGTATCTATAATGAGCCTTGCGGACAGTTGGATATGGATCATTTTGATCCACTCTATTACCTTGGCCACATCCTCTCTCCTCATGCTATCAAGATAGAACTTGATGGTGATGTGGAAGTAGAAATAGAGCATAAGTACACGCAAAGTGATGCACTCATCTCCTACCGTATAGTGCTTTATACACAAGCCAACCGTCATGCAACAGTCTATGAAAACTTTCTATCTGAAAATATAGATAACTCTCTTGTACTTTATGGTTATGACATGCATGTTGCACAAGACTCTTCACTACGTGTGGTCAAAATGCAAAGTATGCAAAAAAGCGGCTACTCAATGGTCGCTTCACACAAGATTAATGTAGCCAGAAATGCACATGCAGTGTATAAGAGTTTTGATCTTGGTGGTGATAATGCACTTCAACTCATTAAAATAGAACTAGCTGAGCGTGCGGAAGTAGATGCTGGTCACCTACTCTATCTTAACAGTGAAGCCAAACGTGGTACAGTAACTCAGATCGTACACCGTGGAGAGCACTCTTCTTCTAAACAAGAAGCTAAGAACATCCTAGATGGTGACTCAAGAGGTATCTTCGATGCACTTATCCGTGTAGAAGAAACTGGTAAGTTCACTAAAGCGCACCAAAATTCTAAAGCGATCTTGCTTCATGACAAAGCCTATATGGCAGCTAAGCCTCAGCTTGAGATCTATATAGATGAGCTTGAAGCCTCTCATGGTGCAACGACAGGACAATTGGATGAAAAACAGCTCTTCTATCTACAAAGTCGTGGTATTAACTATGTTGAAGCTAGAAAGATACTTGTCATCGCTTTTGCCAATACGCTTATAGAGACCGTTAAGGACAGTAGACATCAAGAACGTATAAAAAAAGCTTTTGAAGAAGTGTTTTATGCCGGACATCAATAAAAAGGAACAGATATGAATATGGAAGAAACTGTAGCACAATATAAAGAAGATTTTGACCTTTTCCCTACTGCCAATGATAAGTTAGAATATATTTTCGACTTAGGTAAAAAACATACAACACTTCCTGATGAAGAAAAAAATGATGCTACTTATGTACATGGGTGTGCGTCGGATGCTTGGCTCATGGGAGAGTGTAAAGATGGATTGTTACTTTTACGTGGAGAAGGCTCATCTGAAATGGCAAAAGGAATGCTCACTCTGTTACTAGATATTTTTGCCAACCGTACAGCAGATGAAATACTAGGCTTTGACCCCGCGAAACTTCATGATATGGGTGTTGTAGAACTTCTATCACCTGTTCGTCAACAGAGTTTAGAAGCATTTTTAAAGATGGTCTACGGCTACGCACAGAAATGTAAAGAGCAAGGAGATTTTTAATGAGCAGTGATGATAATAAAGCAAAAAGTATCAACGATAAAATGGCTGCAGAGAGACAGAAATTTATAGACTCTCAACCAACTGATGACGAGATGACAGAAAAGATTATTGCTCATCTTAAAGAGATCTATGACCCTGAGCTTCCAGTAAATATCTATGATTTAGGGCTGATCTATAACATAAACACTTGGACAGATGAAGTCTCGATGATGAAAAAATGTAAGATCACCATGACACTTACTTCTGCTACATGTTCATTTGCACAAGTGATCATTGACTTAGTTAAAAGTATCGCATCTCGTCAAGAAGGACTCGAAGATATCGATGTAGAGATTGTATTTGACCCACCATGGGGACAAGATAGTATGACAGATGAAGCAAAATTGGCTATGGGATTACTCTAAAACATCCTTTTTCTTCTCATATATAACAAGTTATTTAAAATAGCATAAGGAATAGATATAATCTTAGCTTTTTCTGTTTTATTTGACTATGACTCCAAACTTTCTGCAAGAGAGTATCAAACTCCTTATTTTGATACATCTCTTTTCCACGCATAGCTGCTAAAACAACCTAAACTATAGACCAAGAAATATACTTGAGTGCAAAACACTGATAGAAATATTTTATGATATAATTTATATTAGTGAGTTTGACACATATGCATTGCATTGGTGTGTTGAAGTCAGTATATAAATTACTAACAGACCATAATAAATAAAAGAGTTTAAAATGGATGTACCCGTATTGGAAATTATCGATCTTCATGTTACTGTAGAAATGAAAGAGATTATAAAAGGTATGAACCTGAGCGTAGGAAAAGGTGAGATTCACGTTATATTTGGCCCGAATGGTTCTGGAAAATCTACACTGCTCAATGCTATTTTGAAACTTCCTGGCTATAGTATTGATGAGGGAGAGATTAGGATAAAATCCAAAAAAATACAGGATATGACAACAGATGAAGTCGCTAATATGGGTATCGGTATGTCTTTTCAGCATCCGCCAAAGATCAAAGGGGTGACACTCCGAAACTTTCTTAATGCGATCAACCGCTCAGAGGACCTTGATGATGAGATTCGGGCGCTCAGTATGGAAAACTTTCTGGAAAGAGAGCTCAATGTCGGTTTTTCTGGCGGAGAGCTCAAAAGGGCTGAAGTGCTGAAACTCTATGCACAAAACCCTGATCTGCTTTTGATAGACGAACCTGAATCGGGTGTCGACATTGAAAATATTGCCGTCATCTCAAACGCGATCAATAAGATCCTTCAAAAAGAGACGCCGATGAAACTGCGTGAACGTTCTGCGATAATTATCACGCATACGGGACATATTCTCAACTATATCGACGCTGATGTCGGGCACGTATTCATGGACGGTAAAATCGTCTGCACCGGTAATCCAAAATCGATCATGGAAGATATTAAGAAGCTTGGTTTTGCTGGATGTGTAGCAGCATGTATCAAGGAATCAAAGGATACCACATGAATCAACTCGATGACACTACAAAAGGAACACTGAAAAAGGTTGCATTTGATGAAGAACAGGAGCGCTCCGCAAGCTTTCTAGCCACGGACTGGGATATTCTTGATGCACACTCTGCTGCAGAGGGACTTGAGATTCTTCCCATCGACACTGCATTGAAAAAATATGATTGGCTAAAAGACCTCTTCTTTACTCTTGTAGAAAAAGACAAAGACACATATGTCAAAGAGGTAGCTTCCAGTGATGTTCTACTAGGCTACTTTATCCGTGTTAAGGCTGGAGTGAAAATTACACTACCCGTCTATACATGCTATATGATCAATAGCAACAAATTCACCCAATGCACCCATAACATTGTGATCGCTGAAGAGGATTCTGAGCTTCACCTTATCAACGGCTGCACAGCCAATGCACATATTGCATCTGGACGCCATCTCGGTGTAACTGAATACTTTATCAAAGAAAATGCCACTCTAACCAGTACCATGATTCACAGCTGGGGTAAAGAGGTTGAAGTTTACCCAAGAAGCGCTGCCCATGTTGCTAAAAATGCAAAATTTATCTCAAACTATGTAGCGATGTGCAGTGTCAAAAATCTGCAGATGAATCCGCTTGCAGTTATTGAAGAATCTGGGCTCGGGGAATTTTACTCGGTCATATATGCACCTGAAAACTCTCGGTTTGATATCGGATCGACTGTTATTCTAAATGGTGATGGAGCATCATCGGAGATTATTAGCCGCGTCGTTTCTAATGGTGGTGAAGTAACAACACGTGGCAAAATTATCGGAAAACATCCTAATGGTAGAGGGGCGATGGCTTGCAATGGATTACTACTTAGTGATAAAGGCTACATTCATGCGATCCCTGAACTGCTTGGGCAGGACCCACGCCTTGAACTCTCCCATGAAGCAAGTGTTGGTATGATTTCCAAAGATGAACTTGCATACCTGATGGCATCAGGTATCGAAGAGGAGAAGGCAAAATCTTTGATCATCGAAGGCTTTTTGGATCTGAAAATACCCTCTCTTCCTGAATACTTGCAACGACAGATCAATGCTATCGTCAAAGAGACGAAAGATTTCGAGACTATGTAAATAAGATTTGTCAGTAAGATAGCATTGTTTAGAGCTTCTAAAGGGACAATATTATAACAAATTGTTTAAAAATATATAAGAAATAGGAATAACCCTAGCTTTTTGTGATTTATTTAGCTATAATTTCGAACTTTTCTGCAAGAGAGTATCAAACTCCTTATTTAGATACATCAAGAGATGTATCACCTATTTTCCACATATTAACGTGGACATCTGATAGTTTGGTATCAAGTTGCATAAAACAGGGTGCACCCCACTTTCACTTCAGTGATGGGGGCTATCGGCATATAGTGCCAGATAATATGCTTGTAACTTTAGAACCGTTCTATCGCCAAGACCTTACCACCCCACTATAACAACATAAAAGAAAACAATATATGAAATTTACTGATTTTAACCTCAAAGACACTATTCAAGCTGCGGTAACAGACGCAGGATTTACAGAACCATCTCCAGTTCAAAAAGACGCTATACCTTTAGTATTAGAAGGTCATGACATCGTTGCACAAGCACAAACAGGTACAGGTAAAACTGCTGCCTTTGGTCTTCCAATTATGAGTATGATGAAAGCTGACGGTTCTGTAGAAGGACTTGTTATCGTTCCTACACGTGAGCTTGCAATGCAAGTATCTGATGAGCTTTTCCGTTTTGGTCAAAAATCTGGTCTTAAAACAGCAACCGTTTATGGTGGTACACCGTATGGTAAGCAAATAGATCGTATTAAACAAGCTTCTATCGTAGTAGCAACACCGGGTAGACTGCAAGACCTTCTAATGAGTGGTAAGATCAAGATCAACCCTCAGTTTGTTGTACTTGATGAAGCAGATGAAATGCTAGATATGGGTTTCCTGGACGAAATCAAAAACATCTTTACATTCCTACCTAAAGAACGCCAAACATTGATGTTCTCAGCAACTATGCCAAATGCTATCAGAAAACTTGCAGAGCAGATATTAAAAACACCTAAGACGGTTTCTATCACAAAGTCTGAGAGTACAAATACTGCTATTACTCAATTCTATTACGTAGTACAGGAGAGAGAAAGAGATGACGCACTTGTAAGACTTATTGACTACAAAAACCCTGGAAAATGTATCATTTTCTGTCGTATGAAAAAAGAGGTAGATAGACTAGTTGCACACATGACTGCACAAGGTTTTAAAGTATCTGGTCTTCACGGTGACATGGAACAAAAACAAAGAGAAGTAACGATCCGTGCCTTTAAACAAGGTGGTATCGATATCTTCATCGCTACTGATGTTGCTGCTCGTGGTCTTGATGTCAATGACGTAACGCACGTATTTAATTACCATATTCCTTTTGACTCTGAGTCTTATGTTCACCGTATCGGTCGTACAGGTCGTGGAGGTAAAACAGGTGAAGCTATCACTTTAGTAAGCCCTAATGAGCTTAGAACTATCAAACGAATTGAAAAAGACGTTGGTACAACGATGACTACACAAGTGATCCCTACACGTATGGAAGTACAAAACAACCGTGCAGATGCGCTTATCGCTAAAATCGCTGAGACTAAAGTAACTGAAAATGCGATCAACCTTGTCAAAACACTTCAGCATGATCTAGATATTGTAACGATCGCACACCTTCTTGCTTCTTTAGTACAGGAAGAGAATTTTGTTAAAGGTAAAGACAACATTGGTCTTGGTCTTGAAGAGATAGAACTCCTCATCGAAAGAGCAATGCAAAACAGAGGCGGCGGAGGCGGTGGTGGCCGTAACCGTGGTGGTTACCGTGGTGGAAACAGAAGTGGCGGAGGCGGCGGTGGTCGTAGCAGACACGGACGTAATGGACGTTCTGGTGGCGGTGGTCGCAGCAGTGGTGGACGTGACAGCCGTAATGCTGGTCAAGGTAGTAGAAGCTAATCTAGCCCCTACTCCTACCTATCCTTCTCAGTACATCTTTTACGATGTACTGCATACTAAACTCCAACTCCCCTAAAAAAACCACTTTATTCAATTTAACAGTATCACAGCTATGATATAATTCATTATATTTATAATAAGGATAAAGAATGAAGACAACTAAATACAAAGCTTTACTGCTTGCAATGCTCGTAGGATTCTCTACCTTTGCCATGGCTAAATCATCTGCTAAGACTCTAGATCATGATGCAAATATGGCGATCAACAAGTTTATTGATGAGACCAAAGGTGGAGATGCATTTTTGGTAAATGCCAAAGCATTTCTTGTATTTCCAGACATTAAAGAAGGTGGATTCTTTGTAGGTGGTAAGTACGGTGAAGGCGTATTAAGACATAAACGAAAAACATTAGGATACTACGAAATCATATCAGCATCTGTTGGGTTTCAAATGGGTGTACAGGAATATTCTTTGATCATCGCTTTCACATCTGATGCCGCACTCGATAGATTTCTCAACGAAGATGATGAATGGGATACAGATGTAGATGGCAAGATAGCTGTTGCAGAGTGGAATTCAAAAGAAGAACTTGATGATGTTGAATTTAAAGACGATATGGTTGCTTTTATCTTTGATTCAAATGGTCTTATGGGTAGCTTCACAATGGAAGGTACAAAATTTAAGAAGATCAATCCTAAGTAATGCTCTTCTCGTTACATTATTTACAGATGTAACGAGAAAAATATCATATTTTTCTTTCTCCAAATCCAATTCATCTTCATAGATACTTCACACTTTTTTCCTATACTTATTAAATTATAAGAAATAAATATTATAATTATAAATATAAAATATGGAGAATCAATGGATTTAAAAAAAACATTTACAATTGAATTATGGATCTCTATTCAATTAATCATATTATTGGTAGCAACATATTATATTTTTACTTGTAATCATGAAAATGTAGAGGTTCTATTTATAGGCATTGAAAGTGTTTTAGTGTTTCCTGCAGGACTCATAACACTTTATCTCAATGAAACATTTCATGCTCACCATTATTTTTTATCGCACGAAACTTTCTTTTTATATATTTTGTTTAACTGGATAGTTTTTTCTATCATTGGGTATCTACAATGGTTTGTTATTGTCCCAAAAATGATAAATAAATGTAAAAAACATGGTTGTTTAATTTAACAAGGGTTTTATCTATTTATAATATTACTCTTGTTCTAAATCAATTTACTTCACCCCTATTTTTTGCTATTATTACTATCTAAAGGATATAGTAATGAATATGCAATTTAGTGAGAATCCAAAGAACAAATACTTCTTCTCTCAACCCCATCAGCCTTTTTTTGTTTTAGCTTTTATCAATTCCATAGTCACTATGCTAGTATTTCTACTCTCTACTAAAGGTATCCTTTTTCTTGCTCTGACCCCTACAAACTTTCATGTTTATGGTCTTGTATATCTTATGTTTACTCCTGCATTTTTTGGTTTTTTATTTACAACTTTTCCCAAGTTTGCATCTACTCAGATCATAGAAAAAAAGCAATACATGCGTATATTCAGTCTTCTTTATCTAGGTGCTATACTGTTTCTTCTTGGAAGTATAGTTAGTCCATTTCTTTCGGCTATATCGATGATTATTATCTTTTCTGCACATGTTATGGGTATTTTAATACTAAAAAATATATACACTACTACGACTATGGAGGACAGACATGATATCTTTTGGATACTCATTGCTATGAGCTTTGGTCTGCTCTCTCATTTTTTATTTATCGTGGCACAAATCTTCTATATGCCTTTAATGGATCTGGCTAATGACCTATCTATCTACCTTTATCTATTTCTAGTTACATTTTCTGTGGCACAACGTATGGTCCCTTTCTTCTCACATTGTATGGTAGAGAAAGATCAGAAGCTGCTAAAAATCGTTTTTTCTCTTTTACTACTTCATGTAGTGGTTGAAAACATCTATCCAAATAGTTCATTTATTGCTGACCTTGGCTTAGCTTATGTCATAGGAAAAGAAGTGCTAAGCTGGAAGCTACCGTTTCCAAATCCGAACCCATTACTCTGGATATTGCATATTGCGCTCTTCTGGATACCTGTTGGCTTTTTCTTAGGAGCTCTAACAAACTTTATGGAACTATTCACAGGAATGCATTTTTTGGCTTTTGATACACATATCATTATGCTGGGGTTTGTCTTCACGATGATGATAGGCTTTGGTACACGTGTAACTCTTGGACACTCTGGTAATACCATGCAGGCAGATAAATGGACCACTCTTATCTTTTACTGGACACAGGTAGTCGTAGCAACACGTATATTGGTTTCGTTGGCTTCAGCTTTCGGTTGGAATATCATGGTTCTCTTTGATATATCTATCACAGCATGGATATTAATGTTCATTTTTTGGGGTGTAAGGTTCCTTATGGTGCTTATAAATGGTAAAAAAATAACGCCATAATGTCTATATAAAATCAAGGTATCTATCGATATGAACTATTACCTTTTGCTGATACAATTTCTTTTTAGCTTAGTCGGTCTCTTCCTCCTTTGGCAAAGTATAGGGTACTTTCGTCGTATGTGGCAGTATAAAAAACTCAAGTCAATGCCTTTTCCAAAATCATATGAAGAGATACTCCAACATATACATCAATACAAAGTTTTATCACCTCTGCATAAAGAGAAACTTCAACTTTTAATTCTGATCTTTATAGATAATAAAGAGTTTGTTGGGGTGAAAATGAGCATCAACGATGAAATTAAAGTGATTATTGCATTTTATGCCTGTTTGATGCGGCTTGGATTTGATCTGGGTGATAAAGACGATGTAAGTACCATCATCGTCTATCCAAAACATTTCATAGTAAACGAAACACACTCAAGTGGTGGTATTAACCATACGGAAAAATCTGTTTTAGAAGGGCAATCAGCTAATGGTACAGTAGTCATATCATGGCAGGATATTAAATATAATATAGCACAGCAAGAAAAAGAGAATGTCATCATCCATGAATTTGCCCATGAATTGGATTTTGAAGACGGCTTTGCAGATGGTACACCGGTCCTGGAAGATTCGAACTACCGTAGATGGTCTGAAGTCTTCTCTAAAGCATTTGATACATTACGTGAACAAAGAGATAAGGGGAAAAGTTCAGACAGAATAGCACTTTTAGGGACATATGCATTAAAAAATGAAGCAGAGTTTTTCGCTGTCTGCAGTGAACGGTTTTTTGAAGCACCTACAGCATTTAAAGTGTATTTCCCAAATATCTATCAAGAACTTAAACGCTTTTATAGACTTGATACAGAAGCGTTATTTAAAGATGTATAAGAGCCTTGATCTCATCAGCATAGATCAACTCTTTTTCTGCCAATCTATCTGAAAGTGCAATGATCTCTTTCTTATGTTTTACAAAGAGTTTCATTACCTCTTCCTCTTTTTCAGTGATGATCTTTCGTACTTCATCATCTATGAGTTTTGCCGTTGCTTCACTAAAGTCTTTTGGCATCGCCATCTCACGTCCCAAAAAGACATGATCTTCACCTTTTTGATAATAGACCGGTCCAAGTAACTCACTCATACCCCATTGGCTGACCATATGGGTTGCCAAAGAGGTTGCTTCTTTGAGATCATTGGCAGCACCAGAAGAGAGATCACCAAGCAGTGTACGCTCAGCTGCCCTTCCTCCAAGCATCACGCCTATCTTGTCAAGAAGATATGCCTGAGGGAAATTTTTGATATCTTTCAGTGGTAACTGCTCTGTCATACCAAGTGCCTGTCCCCTAGGAATGATACTCACCTTTTCTATAGGGTCTGCATGTTCCAGCAAGAGTGCAGCCAAAACATGTCCACTCTCATGGATAGCGACTCTTTTTTTATCTTTTTCATCCAGAACAAACTCCTGCTCCACACCCATAATAATACGATCCCTGGCATACATGAAATCATCTTGTGTAACATGATCTTGACTTTCCCTGGCTGCGTGCATGGCTGCTTCATTGACCAAATTTGCCAGGTCAGCTCCAGAGAAACCAATGGATATTTTGGCTATCTTTGCCAAATCTACAGAATTGTCTATACGTACTTTACGTATATGTATATTCAAGATCTTTTCTCTCGCCTTGACATCGGGTAGACTCAAAGTTATCTTACGATCAAATCTTCCTGGTCTCATTAGTGCAAAATCCAAAACATCAGGACGGTTGGTCGCAGCAATGACTACCACCTGTTCATCTGTCTCAAATCCATCCATCTCTGCCAAAATCTGATTAAGTGTTTGTTCTTTTTCATCATGGCCACCACCGACACCAGCACCTCTGGCACGTCCTACAGAGTCAATCTCATCGATAAAGATGATAGCAGGGGCTTCTTTTTTAGCCTTTTTAAAAAGATCACGTACCCTGGATGCTCCTACACCTACAAACATCTCCACAAACTCTGAACCACTGATGGAAAAGAAAGGTACTTCTGCTTCTCCGGCTACTGCTTTGGCTAAAAGTGTTTTACCCGTACCTGGAGACCCCATCAGTAAAATACCTCTGGGGATCTTTGCACCTATCTTTTTATATTTATCAGGATTCTTGAGAAAGTCAACCACTTCATAGAGTTCTATCTTAGCATTTTCTACACCGGCTACATCATCAAAGGTGACTGAAACCTCTTCTTTTGCATATTTTTTTGCAGTGGATTGCATAAAATCAAATACACCACCACCCATACCACCTAACTGCTTTTTGATACGTTGTGAACTATAGAGTATAAATCCTAAAAAGACAAAAAGCGGTAGCAGCATAATAAAGGAGAGCCAAAAGCCTGATTCTTTTTGTGATTTGGCATTGATTTCAACTTGATTCTTTTCCAATAGTCCCAAGAATGTTTTATCTTCAAAAGGTGGGAGTGTGGTCTTTAAGTACTGTGGTTTCATTCCGACATCAGCTTTTAAAGTTGCTACAACCTGATCTCCATTTATTCTGACCTCTTTCATAATATTTTGTTCGATCTTACTTTTAAATTGATTGTAGGAGAGTGTTTCACTCTGTTCTTGAGATAAGATATAGTTGGCAAATTGGAATCCAAGTAACATTAGTATAAGCATGACCCATATATTGGAAAAGGGATTGAATTTAGGGTCTTCTATTGGCTCTTTTTTCATCTGTTCTTCCTTTTGGAAACTATATAGAATTGTATTATTGTACCAAAATATAGAAAGTCATATTATATGAATCATAAGTCCGATAAGCAGAATTCACACTTATTGGCTATAATACGAAAATAATCACTATCAAAGAAAGCACTTAATGCTGCACTTAAAGCATTAAGAAGGTAACCCAATGAGTAAACTTGACCTTAGAGAAGCAAAACGTTTTTTACCAACAACCAGAGAAGAGATGGATGCTTTGGGATGGAAACAGTGTGACGTTATACTTGTTTCTGGTGATGCCTACATAGACTCTCCTTTTATTGGTGTAGCCACTGTTGGAAGAATGCTTGAAAAACTTGGGTACAAGGTCGGTATCATCGGGCAGCCTGATGTGAAGAGTGACAAAGATATCAAACGTCTGGGTGAGCCTCGATTATACTGGGGTGTGAGTGGCGGAAGCATCGATTCTATGGTGGCTAACTATACTGCAACCAAGAAGTTTAGAAATTCAGATGACTATACACCAGGTGGAAAAAACACCAAACGTCCTGACAGAGCAGTACTTGTATACACGAACCTCATAAGACAGAACTTTAAAAATACTGTACCTGTAGTCCTTGGCGGTATAGAAGCTTCTCTTAGACGTGTAACACACTATGACTACTGGACTAACAAGTTAAGAAAACCTATACTCTTTGACTCCAAAGCAGATATACTTATCTACGGTATGGGAGAGCAGGCTATACGTGATCTTACACGCGCCATAGACAAAGGTTATGACTGGAAAGATATACGCGGCGTATGTTACATAAACAAAGAACCTGTAGAGAGTTACCACCAACTTCCTTCACACCAAGAGTGTCTAGATGAGAAAGAAAAATACATAGACCTCTTTGATCTTTTTTATGACAATAATGACCCCATCGCAGCAAAAGGGCTTTGCCAAAAAGTAGACACACGCTACTCTATACAAAATCCTCCATGTGATTATCTGAATGAACCTGAAATGGATGAAGTTTCTGCTCTGCCATTCACTAGAGAGCTTCACCCTTACCATCGTCCAGAAGGTAAAGTAAAGTGTCTCGAGACGATCAAGTTTTCCATCATGACACACCAGGGATGCTGGGGAGAGTGCAACTTCTGTGCCATTGGTGTTCACCAGGGACGTACTATTCGTACACGTTCTGAACAATCCATCGTTAAAGAAGCCAACCAGTTTAAAGAGTATAAAGACTTTAAAGGTATCATCTCAGATCTTGGAGGCCCTACTGCCAATATGTACGGTTATGAGTGTAACAAAAAGCTTAAACTCGGTACCTGTGACCACCAACGCTGTGTAGACTCAAAACATTTGTGCTCATCTATGAAACCTGACCATACCCGTGTGATAGGCATGATGAAACAGGTACGTAACATAGAAGGTATCAAAAAAGCATTTGTGGCTTCAGGTATACGTTATGACCTTATAACAGAAGACAAACGTAAAGGATACTCTTATCTTAAAGAACTGGTAAAACACCACATCTCCGGACAGATGAAAGTTGCGCCTGAGCATACAGAGCAACATGTACTTGACCTCATGGGAAAACCAGGAAAACAGACACTGGTAGACTTTAAAAGGCTTTACGACAAACTGAACAAAGATATGGGGAAAAAGCAGTTTCTTACCTACTATCTCATAGCAGCACACCCTGGTTGTGAAGAGAAAGATATGCATGAACTTAAACGTTTTACTACACATGAACTCAAAATGAACCCAGAACAGGCACAGGTCTTTACCCCAACACCAGGTACCTACTCTGCTGTGATGTACTATACAGAGATGGATCCCGTAACACGTAAAAAGATCTTTGTCGAGAAAGATACACATAGA
Organism: uncultured Sulfurovum sp.; assembly: GCA_937921845.1. Lineage (GTDB taxonomy): Bacteria > Campylobacterota > Campylobacteria > Campylobacterales > Sulfurovaceae > Sulfurovum. Next base: position 10,307 of record CAKZWP010000116.1, on the reverse strand, counting down.
AAAGAGAAGCAAAAAGCCATCGTACAAGCAAAAACAAACTTTAGTAGCGGGTTTTCAAGCTAATGCCTAAAAGACCGATCTACATCACTGACCTTGACCATACTTTTTTACGTTCTGATCTGAGTATCAGTGATTATAGTGCGCAGATTTGGAATAAAAAAACAGAGTCATCCATCATGACCATAGCTACTGCCAGAAGCTTTGAGAAATCAAAGGAACTACTTAAAAATATTCATATCAATGCACCTATGATACTCCTTGATGGTACGATCATCATTACCCCTGAACGTAAACTGATAGACATCAAGACCATAAACAAAGAGCTTGGTGATGCCATAGTAGATGTGGGAACACAGTTTGACATTGATCCTTTTATCATAGGGATAAAAGACAAATCTTTGAATGAAGCTTTTTTATACCCTAGAAAGCTCAATGACTACCAACGTGATGTGCTCAAAGGTTATAAAGATGATCCACGTATGCAGTTTAACCCCAATAACCGAACCATGGAGCAAAATCTCAAAATAGTCTATTTTGGCTACGAAGAGCAACTGCGTCCACTCTATGAAGAGATACAAAAGGTATTCGGTACGAGCATAGAAGCCAAATTCTCTCCTGAAAAATACGGTGGAGGTTACTTCCTCACCCTGCTTCACCCTGAGGGAGACAAAGCACATGCCATGCAAAAGGTTATGGAGTACATGGGACGTGGTCACGAAGAGATAACCGTATTTGGTGACTCTGTGAATGACCTTGGTATGTTTAAACTTGCAGGAACCTCTGTAGCTGTATCAAATGCTTTGGACGAAGTCAAAGCTGTTGCAGATGTCATACTCCCTCATTCTAATGATGAGGATGCAGTGGCTAGGTATTTAAAAAGTATTGGATAGACAGTCAATTGTCAATTCCAATAAAAAATATTAGAATCCCATAAAATATGCTATAAGTTTTGCTCAAATGCAAAAGTAGTTAAAAACCTTATAAAGTTATATATTTTATAAGGTTTTCACTTCACACTACTTTCACACTTCTATTTTATACTTCATCTGAATTTGGATAAAGCGTTTCTGACTTGAACGTCAGATAAGCATTACAAAAAAATTAAAAAGGATTTAATATGAAAAAATTAACAGCAATCTTACTTCTAACAATCGGTTTAGCTTCAAGTGCTATGGCACATCACCCATCACCATCAGATACAGCAGGTGGAAATATGTCAGATAGTTCAGGTCACCTTACTGTATTTGGATAAGAGCTAAAAGGATTTATATGAAAAAATTAACAACTATAGTTTTATTGGCAATCGGTTTGGCTTCAAGCGCTTCAGCGCACCACATGGCTCAGAATGATGATGCAGGAGTAAATATCCCTGAGTCTTCACCGCATCTATTGATGACATTTTATTAATAGCAATACATTCTCTTTCTAAGGCATATCCTGTAATTTAGGATATGCCTTTTTTTCTTTTCTCTCAGCAGAACATTCTTTCTCAAAATCATTATATAACTATTAAATAATTGTCTACTCAAAACCTCATAAAGTTATATATTTTATAAGGTTTTTGTATTTGACAATATTCTGACATTTATTTAGTATCATTTTCTCATATCCAAACAAAGGAGAAGAAATGTCCAAGAATGAATTAGTTGAACAACAACTAGACGAAAATAAAAGAAGAGGCATAAAAATGAATGATATACGAGATAGAATAATAGATAGAATAATAGAGGATAATAAATTTCTTGCGATTGGTATAATCGTGTATGTAGTATACATGTTTGTTGCATTAATATATCAATAGTAAGTGGGAGATTGAAAATGAAAAGCATAAAAATGAAAACATTAATCCTTGTACTTTTAGTAGCATCACCACTTTTTGCAAACAATATGGAATGTGAAATCAAACTAAGCATGTTTCAGTCCAACATTGAACAAAGTTACCCAATAACGAATAAACAGTTAATAGCTGCCATTAATACTTGTGAAGATATAACTGGGCATGAAGGACTTGTAAATATTATGAAGTTAATGTTAGAAACTACTATAGAAGTGTAATCAGACCCATCTTCGCATTACACATGCAAAATTTAAACACATTAAGATTTTAATCTATCTACAATAATAAATGATATTTACATATTATAGTAGGTGGTTAGCCCATCTTTTACAACATCAAACTCCAAACATGTTGTCCCTGAAGAGTCCATTCCACGTATTTTACAAACGATGATAGCCTATTAAAATTACTTGATAGCATAAGATTAGTTCTAGTAAATCATGAAAACCTTATAATCTAACATATTTTATAACGTTTATCGCTGGGACGACATTTTCGGGCCATAGATTTTTACCCTTCAATAGAAAACCTTATAAAATGTTCTATAGTGGCATATTTTATAAGCTTTTCTGTATTGTATTTTATCTACAAAATTGCACTGTTATCTATTGGGTATTAATATTTTTAATGGTATTAACATTAATACCGATTCATCAACTGAGCGTTCAAAAGTTCAAGTCTTTCCGGTGTTCCTATATCAAGCCATTCACCTTCATAGAGTTCACCTGTAACCTTTCCTTCTTTCATAGCAGCCCTTAACAAAGGAGCCAAAGCAGATTTGCCATAGGGTACTCCTTCAAAGAGTTTTGGAGAGTAGTACCCTATACCTGAGAAAGTGTATTGTTTTGCATCGACTACTTTATTGTCCTCTAAGGCGAAATCTCCCTCGGTGTTATGCTCTGGGTTAGGTACAAGAACTAAATGGGCTAGAATGCCATCTGCAAGCTTTCTATGGTCTTGGAAATCATAGTCTGTCCAGATGTCACCGTTGATAACTAAAAATGGTTCATCTCCCAGTAAAGGTAAGGCTTTGACAATGCCCCCTGCACTTTCAAGGGCCCCTTCTTCCTGTTCGTCAGAGTAAGTGATGTTCACACCCCACTCCGAACCGTCACCCAGTGCTTCTGGTATCAGGTAACCTAAATGTGCAATGTTAATGACTATATCTGTAAAGCCGTCATGTGCAAGGCGTTCAATGTGCCATAAAATAAGAGGGATACCTCCTACTTTTAGAAGTGGCTTAGGTGTCTTGTCCGTAAGTGGTCTCATGCGGGTTCCTAAACCTGCAGCTAGTATCATACATTTCATAGTAGAGTGTCCTTTTTAGTGTTATGATAGCATTCAATACATGTTAAGCGGTGAGACAATTAAAATACCCTCATTGTTACAGGTGCATCTTTAAACTCACCATACTGAGATTTCAATAGTGAGATCAATCCATCCAATTCTGGATACTTGTTACCCACCTCCAAAATATACTTTAATGTCATAGGAATATCTTTCAAGTACTCTTTTTTACCGTCTCTTATGGCAAGTCTTGCAAAGATGCCAAGTATCTTAATATGACGTTGCAAACCTGTAAAGTCAAACCAACGCATAAATGTTGCATCATCTACATCAAGGCCTTTCAAGTCTCTAAAAAGCAAGATGAGTCTTCGAAGTTCTCTTGCATCAAGTTTCACATAGGCATCACGAAGCAATGAGACTAAGTCATAAGTCAAAGCACCCTCTCTTGCATCTTGAAAGTCTATGACTACTATCTCGTCATTACTGTCTACCATCAAGTTTCGGGCGTGGTAGTCTCGATGCACAAAAATACCTTGTGGCTGACTCAACACCTCTTTTGCTATCAAAGAAAAGCTCTCCAAAAGCATACGCCCTTCGAGACATTCAAGCGTAGTACCCAAATACTCCTTGAGATACCACTGGGTCATGAGATTCATCTCTTCTAGTAAAAAACTCTCATCATATGGTTCTAATCCTTCAGAAGGAGTGCCTTGCAATTGAACCAAAGTTTCTATAGCTTTGTCATAAAATGGTCTTGCATCAACACCTTCTACACACTTATCGAGCAAATGCGTTGTACCTACATCCTCTAAGAATATGAAACCCTTGTTCAGATCATAAGACTTTATGGTTGGTATACGTACTTTTGCTTCCATGAGTCTCGATCCCACATCTATAAAAATGGGTACACTCTCTTTGCTCTGAGAAGCATCCATAACGATACCCCCATCATTATTTTCAAGACGGTAATAGCTTCTAGAGCTTGCATCTCCATGTAGTGCATGAAGGTCTGGTTCCTCTATGCCTAGTGACTCTAGCCAGCCATTTAACTCTTTATGCATATATGCCTCCTAAAACTGCATTTTCTTTTGCGCCTGTAACATCTTTTAAATTAACTTTTTCATTATGCATACGTTTATACGCCAGCCATGCAAAGGTCATAGCCTCTATCTGGTCTGCATTTGTTGCGATGGCTACTTCTATGTTAGGTATAAGCGCTTTGATGCGCTCTACTAAGAAGCTATTTTTTGCCCCGCCTCCACATAACATGACCATGTCTCTATTAAAACGCAGTACTTCATTACTTATGCTTAATGCGGTCAATTCTAGAAGCGTTCTTTGCACATCTTCAGGATTATGCGTATGTCCTGATAGATATTCCTGTAGCCATGCTTTATTGAATTTTTCTCTGCCTGTACTTTTAGGGTATGCTTGTGTAAAGTACTCATCAAACATCATACGGTCTAAAAGGCTATAGTCTAAAGTTCCTGTTCTAGCCCACTCACCATCTTTATCATAGGTGAGACCTTCATGCTCAGCTATCCACATATCTAAGAGTACGTTTCCACAGCCTGTATCATAACCAATGAGATTTTCACCCAGGACGGTAATATTTGCCATTCCACCAATATTTACAATTGATATAGAGCCATTAATATTACTAAATATAAACTCATGAAATGCAGGAGCGAAAGGTGCACCCTGCCCACCCAATGCAACATCTTTACGTCTGAAGTCTGCAACTACAGGTATACCTGTCTTTGCAGTCAAAATGTTGGGATCTCCCAGTTGCATTGTAAAAGAGTATGCTCCTGTTGGTGCATGCCACAGTGTCTGTCCATGTGATCCAATGGCTTGTATACTGTTTGCATCTATGTTCTCACGTATGAGCAACGCACCTACAGCCTGCGTAAACAACAAACCCAAACGATGGTCTATCTGACCTAACTGTTCCAATGTACATTTATCCTCTATGACAGTCAAGATGTCTGATTTAAGCTCCATTGGAAATGGATATTCTAATGAACTGATCAGTTTACATTCTTGATCATCTATTTCACACAATACTACATCTACACCATCAAGTGATGTTCCAGACATGATGCCTATGAATTTTTGCTTTTTCATTTTTATCTTTCTATTGCTTTTTTCTTCTATTAGTTTACCCTCTTTTATGTAATTAATCAAAAAGTTTCACTAAGAAAACATGATATACTTTAATTATGAGATATATAGCATGTATAATATAGAAAAGGGAAGAATAAATGGTTGAAAATATTCAATTATCACTGACTGTTTTTGCAGCTTTTTTTGCAATAATGAATCCTATTTCAAATACTGCAGTATTTATCGGATTAACAGGGTCTGAGGATAAGGTAACCCAAAAAAAAGTTGCATCTAAGTCACTGTTTTTAACTTTTATAATCATTGCAGTTTTTGCACTGTTTGGAAAACTTATTTTTGAGCTCTTTGGCATTACACTTCCTGCATTGAGAATTGCGGGTGGTATTTTAGTCTTTTTTATTGGCTATGGTATGCTTCACGGTGAAAGCTCAAAAATGCACTCTGGTGAAGATGACAATGACACTGAGATTGCTATATCACCACTTGCAGTGCCTATTCTTGCTGGCCCCGGAACCATAGCAACAGCAATGAATTACTCAGCAGTCGGCGGTTTTTCATCCATTATTATTACAGTAGTTGTATTTGCACTTATGTGTGTTATTACTTACTTTAGTTTTATTTTTGGTGAGAAAATGATTTCTAAAATTGGTCAGAACGGCCTAAAGATCATTACCCGTCTTATGGGACTTATCTTAGCCGTGATAGGAATGCAAATGATTATAGAAGGCATATACGGAGCAATTAAAGCTTTTCACTGATCAATATAACATAACTGGTAACCAATAGACAGTCTTTTGCTCATTTGTCGGCTACACTCCACGCCTCATCTACACCGTCTAATGATTTCCCATACAAATACCTATATAATGTTCTTTAGGCATGTTGCTCTTCCTTTCCTATCATCATAACTCCAAATGCCACAATAGTACCAACAAGTATTTGCCAAGCAAACCCAAGTTTAAAATCAAATAATTCTCCAAGATTATCACCCAGCACATAAGGCTGAAGCAAGAGCACTGTCATAAACCCACCAAGAAGTGACATCGGTACAGTGGTTGATGAACCTCTATTGGTAAATATAGCCGCTCCAAATACACCAAGTAATCCCGTATAAGCAAAAGCCATCACGCCAAGGGCAAAGCTTAACAATGGTAGTTCTGTGTAACGTTGCCAATAAAATGAGAGCATAGCCATAAGTGAAAGGGCTACAGCAAAGAAGAGTACTGCATTACGCCCTGCTTTAACAAAGTGCATCTCATCTACATTAGATCTATTTTGCTTCCAAGGTTTATAGAGATCTTCTATAGCTACAGATGACATAGCTCCCAAGACAGAGTTAGAACTAGACAAGGCAGCTGCTACAGCTCCTACAGTCACAAGTCCTCTCATACCCTCTGGCATCTCATGTAAAATGTAATACATAAAGATAGTGATCTTCTCACCATCAAACTTTTGTACCACCTCTGTACTCAAACCTGAAAGTTCAGGATGTTGGTAAAAGAGATAAAGCAGTAGACCGATCATTAAAAAGAGTGTGGCTACAGGGATAGTCAGGTAGATACTCATCATTAGTGAATTTTGTGCTTCTTTGGTACTTTTACACGTCAACGCTCTTTGCGTCATGTCCTGGTCAAGACCATAGGCAGCAATGTTAAGCAGTAGCCAGCCGCCAAGCAAGGCCCAAACAGAAAAACCGCCAGACATTGACCAGTCAAGAAGCTTGAGTTTGTTATCAGTCTGTAGCGTTGAAACTATCGTAGAAAAGTCCGTACTGATACTCATATAAAGATAGATGAGTATCGCGATCCCTGCTCCAATGTAGGTAATGGCTTGAATAATGTCAGAAAAGATGATCGATTTAACCCCTCCAAAGTATGCATAGGCTAATGCACCCAACATCAAAATAGTAATAGATATGGCCACATGCGTTGGCGTAATATCTAAAAAGAGTATCATGGATATAGCCAATGCACCTATGTAAAGTCTTGCACCAGAAGCGAAGAGACGCCCTATAAGGAACATGACACCTGCTTGTCTCTTAGCAGACGCACCGTAACGCTTTTCAAGCAGTTCATATACCGTTACTGCTTGGATAGCATAAAAACGAGGTATCAATACTTTTGCTACAAAGATTACTGCCAAGAAAGCAGAAAAGTAAAAACCCAGGAAAGTAAGATCTTTGCCATACGAGTATTCAGGTCCGCCAAGAAAGGTAGCTGCTGACTGAGATGTAGCCAGTACAGACATAGCCACGGCAAACATAGGAACAGAGTTTCCACCTACAAAATAATCACGTGTATTCTTGACCTTCACCCGACTCAAAAGTACGGATGTAACGGTTAATACTAAAAAATATGCAAAGAATATTCCCCAGTCAAGGTTACTGAATGCAGAGTTCATTAATTCCCTTTAGGTGGTGCTTTTAGATTTAGGCATTTTACACCATTTCTTATATCTGACATAAACTTTTCTCCAGGGTCAGACTTCACAGTTCTGTATCCTTTATCTTTCTCAAGCCATAAAGAAGTACTCTCCATCTGCTTATACTCATGATGCCCTACAAGATACTCAATACTAGGATATTTGGCTTTGAGGTAGAACACAAGGTCAATGTTTGCCTGACGCTGTGCAGGAGTAAGGTCGTCTATCTTGTTATCCTTCCCTCCAATGTTTTCTATACCTATACTTGAGTAGTTAAGTCCTATAACGTGACGAGCCATCCAGTTTTCTGGCATCAGACGGTAAATAGTCCCGTCACGTGCCACCATAAACTGAGAAGATACATTTAATGCTGACGCTTTCACGATGTCTTTTCTGTCAGAAAGTAGTCTCTCAGGCTGCAATCGTTTAAAAGACTTATCAAAGTCCATTTCCGCTGTCCAGTGCAGCATGATGATCTTAGGCGTTATCTCAATATTCTCTACACTCATGCCATAATGAGATTTGATGTACTCTTTCGTCATAGCGATACGTTCTGGACCAAAGTCTATGGGTTTATCGATGATTTTAAGTGGTTGTATGGGCTTTGTGGTGCAGACTGGGGGCTTTGCTTCTTCTTTTCCACATGCAGTGAAAGAGAGAAGCGCGAGAGATAATAATAGTGTTCTAATCATAAAATAAATCCTAACTTCTAGTTGGACTTATTCTATCTAATCTTGGCTATGGTTTTCTTTTTCTTTTAAAAGGACCCAAACAAGAATCACAGAAGGAATTCCTAAAGATATAATATAACTAGGGATATGTAACAACCCCTGTCTGTTGAGATATAAAAAACCTAAGATAAGCAGTGCATATGCCCCTAGTCTATAGATAGACAATGCTGCTTTTGTGTCTTTAATAGTTTGGTACACTGTACGTCTGTTCTCTTTAAGTTTTTTCTTCTCTTCTTTGACCGTTGTAGCAAAGTCTTTCTCTTCATCTTCGACTACATCTTCACTGTAAAGATCATACGGATCTTCAAGTTTGTCTATAACATCTTTACTGTCATCCATAGTCACGATGTTGTGTTTCACGCGGGCATTGACCATACGTCTGTAACTGAGGATAGAAGCTACCATAACAAGTGTTGAGGTGATATACCCTATTTGTGTATTATAAACTACCTTCATATCAAAAAATATGATAGAGACCAATAGTAGTAAAACATCGACAATAACGAGTACTGTAAGGATCTTACGATTCATACTACTCATCATCATCCTCAGCGTCATATTTGTCTTGTTGCTCTTTTTTATACGTATATTTCGGATCTTTTGCCAACTCATCTAATGACTTTTTCTGCTTTGCATAGGCTTTATAAACATTAGAGACAGCTGCACCAACACCTATAAATACACCTATCCAAAGTGTCCACCAAGCTCCTGTAAGCTTTTGTAGCCCTATTCCTATACCTACCCCCATAAGTACAGCAACAACCATGGAGATACCCAGGCTAAGTCCATCTGCGGCATGTACTAATTTTTTGAATTTAGGTTCTTCTTTATCCATAATTTCTCTTTAAAGTACTATCATTATTGTTCTGGAACACTATCTATCACAGAACGTTCAGCAAGTTCATTATCGATCATTAAAATACCATAACCATCTTCACCGACCATTTTTAATTTTGATATGATCTCGCTAACTGTTGCTTCCTCTTCAACCTGCTCATTTACAAACCACTGCAAAAGATTATATGTAGCATGGTCTTTTTCTTTTAAAGCATAGTCACTAAGTTCATTAAGGTTTCTGGTCATAGATTGCTCATGATCTAAACTCTCTTCATATGTTTCAAGTAATGAACCAAATTTCTTAGGTGGTTTTGCTATCTCTTTAAGCCCTACTTTTGCACCTTGGTCTATAAGATAATTATAAATACGTGTCGCATGATCTTGCTCTTCTTTATACTGCAATAAGAACCAGTTTGCAGCACCTGGAAAATCATTTCTATTACAATATGCAGACATCGAAAGATATAGATATGCTGAATAGAATTCTCTGTTTAATTGCTCGTTTAATGTTTTTGTCATTTTTTTTGAAATCATGTAATCACCTTTAATTCATTTATTTATTTAGTATAACAACTAGCTCTATGCTTTAATCTCATTCATCACTTCATATGCAGCTTTAATTGTCTCATCTATCATTTCATCTGTTGTAGCTGCACAGATGAACCCTGCTTCATAAGATGAACAAGCAAGATAAATACCTTTGTCCAACATTCCTTTATGAAACTTTGCAAACATCGCAGAGTCGTTTTCAAGTGCATCATCAAAGTTTTTAACAGGTTTATCTGAGAAAAAGAAACCAAACATACTTCCTCTTACATCCGTCACCAAAGGTATATTTGATGCTTCTGCTGCTTTTTTGAAACCATCCATAAGTTTTTTAGCTTTGTTCCCTAGTGATACATACAAAGAAGGGTTTGATTTGAGTTTTCTAAGACTTGTAAGTCCTGCTGACATAGCCACAGGGTTACCAGAAAGTGTTCCAGCCTGATACACTGGACCTTCAGGAGAAAGGAAAGCCATGATCTCTGCAGATGCTCCAAAAGCACCCACAGGCATACCTGCACCGATCA